>DATFMK010000567.1:0-10750 GCA_035267005.1 Balneolales bacterium | reverse complement strand
AGGTTAGGTAAATTTACTAAAAAGCTTCCAGACCTTTCCCCATCGACGTCATTCCGGGCCCCGACCCGGAATCTTATGGATTTAGCCTGGGAGCGTTTATTACTCATAAACAATACCTAAACCAGTAATCCAAAGTCACGGCCTGTAAACAATACAACGCTTTGTCTGGATTCTGAATCCAATTCAGCCTGCCCCGACGTTTTTTTTCGGGGAATGACGTCGTTTGGAATTGGGTTAGTTTAGGTAAATTTACTAAAAAGCTTCCAGCCCTATCCCCATCGACGTCATTCCGGGCCCCGACCCGGAATCTTATAGTAAATGGCATTTAACGTTGTTTTAATTATAAACTGGAAAACTGTTTTTACGTTAAAAGCCATAGTTTGCCACCGGCATCAACACTTTGTTGGATTCTGAATTGGGATTTATAGCTTTGAAGTGGCCTTTAAATAGTCTTATCCCCCCCTTGGTAAAATTGGGAAGAGAAAAATCGTCAGAATTCGGTGGGTCCATCGCCCCGAATCATATCCATACCTCAGGTTAAAACAGTATTTTGATATATTGATTATGCCATGAAGATTTCTCACTCCCTTCGAATCTAATCTGCTTTTGGATGAGAGATCTTATGAACATAATAATATCTCAAAACGGATAATCGCTAAAATGCAGAATATACTTTGAACCTTGGAGTATACTTCCAAGGCATGATATGAAATAAAACTGTTCTGCCAAATTGAGCGATTTGGCAGAACAATTTTTAATTTCAAATATCAGTTAATGCTAATCATTTCAGGATTTACATTCCAGCCACTTACTTTGATATGATGTGCCTTCCAGGCGGCTTTTTTAGAAAGACAATGAACAGTCAATGTCACACTTTCGTGGGGAGCCAGATTCACATAATTTCCACTCCAATATGACGGTAAAACCTCATCTTTACCATGATGAGTCATTAATTGCGTTCGAATAAAAAAGGCCAATTTATTAGTCGGATTTTCAATATGTACTTTCCAGGTCGGTTTCTTAGCATTGTGCACTTTATGTACCCAAACATTCACTTTAGCATTAGGCATTTTAGAGAGTGATTCAAATTTATTTTGAGGAGCGAGCCAATAAAAATTATGAGAAAGAACCTTACCTTTTTGATTAGAAATACTCAATTCTACAAAACTTAAATCATGGTGTTGAGCAAGGATTGACTTCATCGACATAACCGAAATCACCTCATGCTTCCCAACATTCACTTCTTTCGTATTGTTATACCTTAATTTGGATTGCTCATTATAAACACGAATACGAACATTCAGATTGTGAAGCTCATCATATTGTCGATTAACCACAGCAACGGTAGAGTCATTCAAATTAAACTGAACATGCAAAGGCTCACATGCTTTCTGCATATAATAGTAACCGGCATTGGGTTCCAGGTACCAGTCGTATATCTGCCAAATCACACTTGGCCAGGCCGAGTTAAGTTTCCAAAGCATAACACCACCGGTATGATTAAGTCTGGAACCAGCCGCTTCAAAAATCGCCCGATAACTATTGGCGTTGACCAACTGCGATTTTTCACTATAATCTTTTATGCTTTTAGGCTTCCCATAACGATTAACAATAGCTTTATAGTAAGTCTGATATTTCCCGTTACCGGCACAGGCATCATGATATCCCCAAGTATTATTCAAGGGAAACGGCAATGTGGTATCCGGCACTAAATCCGGTATAATTTTTTTCAAGGTGTTGTAGGGTGGCTGTGAGGGAATTCCCGTTTCATCTTTGAAAACAAAATCATAGATCGTATGCTTTTTACCTTTGTACGTAAATGTCCTGCCATTATCTACGAAATCAAAATAATCAGCAGGATTAGTCCATGAGTAAGGTCCACCACTGTAAAAACCTGCCTTTTTGTTATTTGGCCAGGATCGCTTCCAACTCTTTGGGATTTTAACATTTCCATCGGAACAAGCAATAAATGGGCGGGTACCATCCAGGGTAATCACATCATCGCGTATCGCCTCATAAAGATCTTTGCGCGGATGATATTCGTTCCCACCAGTCCATAATAATAAACTGGGATGATTACGCAATCGTAAAATCGTACTCTTTACATCATACTTATATGCTTTTCCATCAAGAGGCCACGACTGAGATCCTTTTCCCCAGCGACCCTGTGTGCCTCCTGTGGCCCAAAAATCCTGCCAGACTAAAAGACCGTCCTTATCTGCTACTTTGAATAAAGCATCCGGAGGTGTGATTCCACCACCCCATACGCGAACTAAATTTAGATGATCGTTTTTAATTAATCCCAACTCCTGAGCGTATCGTTTCGGACTCCTTTTCAACATCAGATCCGGTACCCAGGCACCGCCAACCAATTGTATTTTACGACCATTTATGTAGAAATCGCGTCGTGCCCATCCATGAACATCCGTTACTTTGGAAGTAATCGTACGTATTCCGAATGTCGTATTTGAACCATCCGAAACCTTACCATTAGTGACATATCTCAGCTTAAGCTCATATAAATTGGGTTTTCCCTGACCATTTGGCCACCATAAATGTGGATGCTCGACCTGCAACTCACGTATTTTCTTTGGTGATAACGTAACCATTCGCTTCTCTCCTGCCCTGACTTCCTCAGATTGCGAAAATACGATCGAAGCACCCTTGAAATTTTTGGGATGGATCACAACTTGCAAACGACCATGTTCGGTATGACGACTGTTGTTTTCCAATGTCGCTTGAATTTTAATCGTCGCACGATTCGTATCGGGTAAATCCGGCAATTTGGTTATGACATGAGGATGATTGATCGTTACAGATCCGCTTGCTGTAAGATAAACCGGCTGCCAGATTCCCTCTTCACGTCCTCTTGCTGCAGGTACCCAATCCCAGCCAATAGAACATAGCATCGTCACATTCTTACCAATATCTCCTGTTGGACCGCCATTTTGATAAAATGGTCCTAATGCGGTTAATTGTGGATGTGAAGGCAATCCCGGATAATCCAATGGATAGATTTTAACCGCTAAATAATTCTTTCCGGCCTGATGAACAGCTTGAGAGACGTCAAAACGATATGCTCCAAACATCCCCACCATTTTTGTGCTATCAGCGATTTGTTTACCGTTCAGCCACACTGCAGCCCGGTAATTAATCCCTTTGAATGTTAGCCAGACATGTTTTCCGGCATAGCTTTTAGGTAGTTTAAAACTGGTGCGGTACCAATACGGATCTTTCCACGGATTTCGATTATTAGGCAGATAACTATATTTGAACAAATGATATGTTGAATCAAAGGCATCGGATGCATCCGGTATTCGCATATTATTCATACCAAAATACGGGCTCGGATAAATTTTGTTAGCTACTAAACCAGCTAAAACCGTAGAAGGTACCTTAACAGAAAACCAATCATTTTTTGATTGATAATTAGCTGAAGACAATTGTTGTCCGTTTGCATGAATGATATCCGAACTCTGCAACTGAAAATTTTTCAATTGTATGTGATGTCTGCTTTGTTGACACCAAGCGGTACCGGAAATCATCACCAGCAGGAAGAGTAACAGACTCCCTCTTATTTTCCATTCACCAGGATTAAAATATTTCATGTGACCTTAATTTTGAGATTAATTTATACTGATTTTACTGAAATATGGGAAATTGAAGTATAGTCAAATTTAATATTACGTGAGTTCGAGAAAAGATAATCAATTTGGACTGAAAGACGATAGCGGTTGACCGTGGACTGAACCGTTTTAAAACGTTTAACAGGTTCCCATCCCAAATAACCATTTTCAGATGTCTTCTGATTAACTTTTAAATGTAAATAAAAGCATCCGGATATCTATCGTTTACGGTCTATCGTCAATCTCATCAAATTATTTGGGACTCCGATTCCCTAAATTCCTTATGTCGAATTCACGTTAGTAATACTGATAAAAGTATTGATTTTCCAATTTCAGTTAAAAACTCAATTGGAAATATTCTAACCTTCTGTCTGATATGCCAATAAATTACGTAAGTATTTGTAATAATATCTCACACTTCCTTTAACATATGCATGAATTGAAGCTAAATTTTCCGTTTCTATGCAAAAAAAGGCCTTCGGTTAAACTTTCCCAAAGGCCCCAAAAATATTAAATAACAGGTAATATCAATCCCTTGGTGTCCAGATATTATTCCTTGGATTAACATCAGGTGTTTCGCTATCCGGATCGATTATCACAGCTTTTAATTTTGATGTAGTCGGCACCGTAAACGTCCATTTCCCTCCTCTTTGCCAGATTTCCACTGGTAGTTTGACAACTCTATCATTACCATCGGACTCCATAATTTTAACTTTTACCGGCATGACCATGCGATCATTATTAGTGATGGTGATATAAGCCCCTTTTGCAGGATCCTGATTGACATAATCGACATCCTCTACTCCCTGATCCAGTTTCCAGTCATTATTATAAAACCACTCTTTCCAGAACCAATTTAGATTTTCACCAGAAGCATCATTCATACTTCTGAAGAAATCCTTTGGAGTCGGATGTTTAAAAGCCCAGCGATCTGTATAGGTCCGGAATGCATAATCGAACCGTTCATGTCCCAACACATATTCCCGCAACATGTATAAACCAAGTGCCGGTTTGTAATAGGCGATGTTACCAAGGTTATAAGACTGAATCACATCCGGATACGTTAAAACAGGATCCTCGTTTGAACTCATCATATATGGAACAATTCCGCGAGCCTGATATCTTCGCGGTTGATATTCCCCCTTATTAAACAATTTCGTGGAGTAAATATTGATAAAAGTATTAAATCCTTCATCCATCCAGGCGTATTTCCGCTCATTGGAACCTACTACCATGGGAAACCAATTGTGTCCGAATTCATGTGTCGTAACGCCCCAAAGTCCACCTTTTTTGGCTGTCCAGCTGCAAAATACAATTCCGGGATATTCCATCCCGCCCACATTACCTGCGACATTAACAGCTACAGGATACGTATATTCATGCCACATTTGGGAATTTATTTCGATCGTATGTTTTACATATTCTGTTGAACGTCCCCAGCCATCACGACCGGCACTTTCTTCCGGGTAAACAGACATAGCCAATGCCTTTTTCCCGTTTGGCAGATTGATTCTTGACGCATCCCAGATAAAAGCTTTAGAGGCCGCCCAGGCGATATCTCGAGCTTGTTTCATCTTAAAATGCCACGTAAGTTCACCTTTTTGAACCGGTCTCGTATTTGGCTCATTGACTTCTTCAGGTTTTCGAATAAATAAAGTCGTATCACTTTTCCGAGCTTCTGACAGTCGATCCATCTGTGTTTTAGTTAACACTTTTTTTGGATTTTGTAACTTGCCAGAACCCACTACGATCATATTCCACGGTACGGTTATGTAATAATCGAAATCACCATATTCCAGATAAAATTCTCCCTGACCTAAATATGGAAGTGTGTTCCATCCTTGAATATCATCATATACGCACATTCTTGGATACCATTGAGCGATTTCAAATATTTCACCATTTTTTGTCTGTTGACGCCCCATTCGATCGATTCCGTACTGCGGAATTTTGAAGGAATAATCGATCGAAATCTGTAATTTTCCACCTTTTGCTTTTAATTTTTTTGGTAATTTGATCTGCATTCGAGTATCAGATACCAAGTAATCAGCTTCATAGCTTTTGCCACCTAATCGAATATTTACAGAATTCAATTTATATCCGCCATCTTTGATACCACCTTTTCCAAATCGATTACCACCCACAGGAGTTACATAAGCACCGCGAGAATCCTTCTTGAATGTATTCTGATCTAATTGTAACCACACATACTTTAAATCAGCAGGACTATTATTCATATAGGTGATTTTTACTTTTCCACTGAGCAAATCATTTTCGGGATCTAATCTGCAGGAAATATCATAATCCGCCCTGTTTTGCCAGTATAAGGATCCCGGTTCTCCACTTCCGCTTCTAAATGCGGTTCCGGGTTCATTTAAAAAAGTAGGATCGAAAACCTGATGTTGATCGTACTGATGAATGTTTTGAGCCAATGCGCTCTCAAATATTATAAAAAATAAACATAATCCGGTTACAAGAAATCGTATAGGTTTCATAAAATCTAAATTTGGTTAAGGGCAACTTGAGAATAGATTAGATTATCAAATTAATGAGTTTATCTTTTTGATAAAAGTTTAAATGATTAATTAACAGCTTATAGTATATAATATATGTATTATCATGTATTTATTAATATTTAAACCCCTAACCACCGACGTCATCCCCCAACCTTATTGACGTCATTCCGGGCGACGACCCGGAATCTTGTGGTTGAAGGCTTTGGATGTTATTTATTTGTAAATGGTAATCATATTTTGGGGCTAAAAATACCCACGGTTTGTAAACGGTGCCAACGCTTTGGTTGGATTCCGAATAAATTTCAGAATGACGTCATTGGGAGGGCTGGAGTTGTGATTTGGTGGTTAATTTATTGGCAAACAGACTCTTACCCATATACGTCATTCCGGGCGACGACCCGGAATCTTGTGGTTGAAGGCCTTGGACGTTATTTATTTGTAAATGGTAATCATATTTTGGGTTAAAAATACCCCCGGTTTGTAAACGGTGCCAGTACTTTGGGGGATCCTGAATCAAGTTCAGACTGCTCCGATGTTTTTTCGGGGTAAAGCATTGTTTCGTAGATGTTTTTTAAAAGGATTCCCATAAAAAAGCCCGGATCTGAATAAACAGAACCAGGCTTTAATTTAATTTATCTTAAATATTATTTTCCTGAACCACCAATGGGTGTCCACTTATTATTTTGTCGATTTACATCCGGTAATTGATGATTTGGATCAACTACTACCGAATCAATCTTACTTGTGGAGTTATATTTGAAGGTCCATTTCCCGCCTCTTTGCCAGATTTCAACGGGCAATTTCTTAATACCTTTATGTCCGTTGGATTCATAAACCTCAACCGTTACCGGCATTACCATCTTATCAAGATTCTTAATGGTAATATAAGATCCCTTCGAGGGATCCTGTTCGACATAATGGACATCAGTCACAGCCTGATCGAGCGTCCAGTTTTTGTAGAACCATTCTTTCCAGAACCAGTTCAGATCCTCACCAGCGGCATCATTCATTGTTCTGAAGAAATCTTTAGGAGTGGGATGTTTGTAAGCCCATCTTCTAATATAGGTCCGGAATGCATAATCAAAACGATTTTTTCCAAGAATATCATGACGCAGCAGATAAAGTCCCATTGCCGGTTTCACATAAGCAGCGATACCAAGAGTCTGAGGATTGATGACATCCGGACGCGTCATAATAGGATCAATTTTCACTTTATGAGCTTTGTAGAATTGCTCAATACGTCCCATTTTGGCTGGCTGATCAGATACACCATCATAATCTCCCCATTCATCATTATTAAAATCACGGGTCGAAAAGATATCAATAAATGTATTGAAACCTTCATCCATCCAGGCATAACGACGTTCGTTCGAACCAACGATCATCGGAAACCAGGTATGTCCCAATTCGTGCGTAATATCATCCCACAGACGTGCATCTTTCCGTTTCCAGTCACAGAATACGATACCGGGATATTCCATGCCATGTACGCTACCCGCTACATTGACAGAAGTCGGATAGGGATATTGAAACCAGAGTTTAGAATCTGTCTGAATCGTACTTTTTACATATTGGGTAGCTCTTCCCCAAGCGTGGTGTCCGTCAACTTCTTTTGGATAGAACGATTCTGCCAAAATATGTTTTCCGCTTGGGAGATTGATACGTGCGGCATCCCAAATAAAGGCATTAGAAGCAGCCCACGATACGTCACGTGCATTTTTCATTTCAAAATGCCAAGTCAAATATCCATGATGAACCGGTCGCATGGATTTTTTACTGATTTCACTCGGTTTGTGAATAAATACTGTTTTATTACTTTTACTAGCCTTATCCAGACGATCTCGTTCTTCTCTGGTAAGTACGTCTTTAGGATCTAAAAGTTTACCGGCACCGGCTACGTACATATTCCAGGGAACCGTAACTTTGTAATCAAAATTACCATATTCGAGATAAAACTCACCTTGTCCAAGATAAGGCAGTGTATCCCATCCGCGAATATCATCGTAAACACACATGCGGGGATACCACTGTGCAATCTGATAAATCGTGCCGTTCTCTGTAGGTGTCATTCCCATCCGATCTAAACCATATCGGGGAATTTTAAAGGAATAGTCAATATAAATTTCCATCTTACCGCCTTTGGCTTTCAACGCCCGGGGGAGGCGAATCTGCATACGGGTATCACTAATGATATAATTTGCTTTATAGGTATGGCCATGCATCTTAATTTTTACGGATGATAATTTATATCCGCCGCCTTTGATACCTCCTCTTCCAAATCGATTCCCACCAACCGGGGTCACATCGGCACTTCTGGAATTCTTTTTGAATGCATTTTGATCCATTTGTACCCAAAGATAATGGAGGGCATTGGGACTATTATTGGTATAAATGATTTCATCGGAGCCGGTTATCGTATTAGCTGTTGTATCTAATTTCACAGAAATTCGATAATCGGCTCTATTCTGCCAGTAATCTGGTCCGGGAGCCCCACTTCCGCTCCGATAAACCGTTCCTGGCTGATTTAAAAAGGTAGGATCAAACGTCTGATGCCGATTATAATTGGATTTTTGTGCAAAGGCATAGGTAAATAAAAACAATATGCTCAAAGCACCCCAAAATGTTTGTTTTATATATTTCATAAATCTAATTATTTAAGTTAATGTTCAACCACTGACATTCCGTTAAAGAGAACATCCGGAAGATTCCTTCCTGACTACTTGTATGTTATTCACTACAAGTAATGATGAAGCCCGACAAGACTTGCTTATCGGGCTTTATTCTAACTACTGAAAATCATTTTGAACCTCTTGGTTTCCAAATGTTATTACCTGGGTTAACATCTGGCATATCCTGATCAGGATCTACAACTACCGAATCAATTTTACTGGTAGAATTGTATTTAAAAGTCCATTTTCCACCACGTTGCCAAACCTCAACGGGAAGATTTTTACGTCCTTTATGACCGTTTGTCTCATAAACTTCTATCGTCACAGGCATAACCATTTTATCTAAATTTTTAATGGTTATATAAGCGCCATTTGATGGATCCTGATCTACATAATGTACATTCGTAACCGCCTGATCGAGCGTCCAGTTTTTATAGAACCATTCTTTCCAAAACCAGTTTAAGTCTTCTCCACTGGCATCATTCATAGTTCTGAAAAAATCTTTTGGTGTGGGATGTTTATATGCCCATCTTCTAATATAGGTGCGAAACGCGTAATCAAATCTCTTAGGACCAATTACATCGTGACGTAACAGATACAATCCCATTGCCGGTTTAACATAAGCTGAGATACCCAAAGCATTCGAATTTATTACATCCGGGCGGGTCATAATGGGATCAACTTTTATATGTAGTTGTTTATAGTAATCCTCATAAAAACCGAGTTCTGCCGGTCGATCTGAAATCGCATCATAATCACCATATTCATCATGATCGAACGCCCTGGTTGAATAAATATCGATAAATGTGTTAAATCCTTCATCCATCCAGGCATAGCGACGCTCATTGGATCCTACAATCATCGGGAACCAGGTATGCCCCAATTCATGAGTTATGGTTGTAAACAATTCTTTCTCCTTATACTTCCAGCCACAAAAAACAATACCCGGATATTCCATTCCGTGCACACTACCGGCTACATTAACAGATGTCGGGTAAGGATAAACATACCACATTTTAGAGTCGGTTTGAATAGAACTTTTAACATATTGAGTTGCTCTGCCCCACCCGTCTTTTCCATCTACCTGCTTGGGATAGAAGGATTCTGCGAGGATATGTTTATTATTGGGAAGATTAATACGTGCCGCATCCCATATGAATGCATTGGAAGCCGCCCAGGCTACATCACGAGTTTTATTCAAATGAAAATGCCAGGTTACATATCCGTGATGAACCGGACGCATGGATTTTTTACTGATTTCATCCGGTTTATGAATAAAAACCGTTTTGTCACTTTTTTGAGCTTTACGTAATCTACGGATTTCTCCTTTAGTCAGAACCTTATCCGGATTCATCAATTTGCCGTCGCCAGCTACAAACATATTCCAAGGAACAGTGACCTTATAATCCATATCACCGTATTCCAGGTAAAACTCACCCTGACCTAAATACGGCAGCGTGTCCCAGCCTCTAATATCGTTATATACACACATGCGGGGATACCATTGAGCAATTTGATAGATAGTACCATTTTCGGTAGAAGTCATCCCCATTCGGTCTAAACCATATTTCGGGATTTTGAAAGAATAGGTAATATCAATTTCCATTTTTCCGCCTTTGGCCTTCAGAGCATTTGGCAATCGAATTTGCATCCTGGTATCACTGATCACATAATTTGCTTGATAAGTACGTCCGTTCATTTTAATTCTTACGGTTGACAATCGATATCCACCATCGGAAATACCACCTCTGCCGAAGCGGTTCCCGCCAATCGGCGTGACATCCGCACTTCTCGAATGCTCTTTAAATGCATTTTGATCCAGCTGTAGCCACAGATAATGCAAGTTATTCGGACTATTATTCGTATAGGTAATTTTATCTGATCCACTTATAGTGTTTTCTGTAGTATCAAGTTTGACAGCTATAGTATAATCAGCTCT
>DATFMK010000566.1:0-3715 GCA_035267005.1 Balneolales bacterium | reverse complement strand
CCCGACTGTTTTCGGAACATTCCATAAACGGCTGCAGTACATCCCGAGTTTATTGTTCCAGAGATGCTCATTAATACGTTTGTTCATCTCTTTATGTTCCTGCTCAAAATGCCGGGCGTCATTTTCTTTACCAAGCTGACGGGCGATTTTAGCCAGATATTCTGAATCCATCGACCAGAGTGCGTTCAAATCCACAGCATCCGCATTCAGATGGCTGCCAACCATATGTGCGCGGCTGTATTCAACGTTGTCATCCCAGCCGGTCTCCCACATAGCACCTTGTTTGAAATCTTTTTGTGAACCCCATTCCAGTAAACCGTCATGATTCCCGTCTCGCGCTTTCATCCACCATTCATGCCACCGGACCAGATGCGGATACACTTCCGCTAAAAACGATTGATCGGGCCAACGCTGATTCATTTTCCAGACCGCCATCGCTCCGATGGGAGGATCCGAACGATCCATCGTTACATACGAGCCCCCATCACTCCAATGCGAATCGAGGGGAATAAAACCGCTTGGTGTCTGAAATGACAACACCGCCCGAATGGTATTGCGGGCATCCTTGGGATCTTCCAGATTTGATAGGATGCCATTAAAAAAGCTATCCCAGTTGAAGTATGGAAAAATATTGGGATTATTCCGACCGATCCACCATCCGCGGCCGACAATATGAGCAATCCTGCCATTATCACTGCTGTATAAACGCGAGGCATTTAAGTTATCGGCAATTGGACTCACAAAATTGCCCCAGTCTCCAGAGCTTTTGATATGATGATTTTCATATTGATTTTTGGCGTTACTGAGAATTGCAGCAACGTCATCCAAATTTGAAATCGACTTTCTACCGACCGTAGCTGTAAAATGAATGGGGTCAGAAGGCGTAACTTGAACAATCACTTTAGCACCGGGCGAAAGATCCACCTGTATATCGGCAGGTATTTGATCGAATTGAAGTTTAAATGGGATATATTTCCCTTGAGGCGTAATACCATATCCTTTTATCCCATCCTTCCCCTCATCATAAATAGCATGAAATGTCGGCCAGGTTTGAGCAGGAAGTGCAATGGTCAGATTTACCGGCTTATCAGATTGAAACATGCCAACGACTTCATCATTAGATGCTTTGCCCCATGTAAAGGTGATGTTTGCTCCATCTTTTTTAAATGTATCCCGCACATAGGAAAAATCCGGAGCTGTAATCCCCGGTGATAAATAAGCCACTCGAGAATCCCGTTTCTTTCCATTCCAGGCCGGCTGACCGGGAAAAACCGGTTGTATCAAAAAAGCTGTGGCATCATTAGCGATCATGGATATCCCATAAGGAGCATACATGAAGTAGTTGCCGATCTTTACCTTAAGCCTGGATGAATTTTCAGAGGAAATGTGATTCTGGGAATTTTGAGCAATTGCCGGAATATTTCCACTTAAGAAAAGAAAAAAAGCTGCAAGCGCCCATGAAATGACATTTGCAGCCTTTTTAGGATATTTAGTCATGATATTATTATTTAACCACAGGGTTTCACAGAGAAAATTACACAGTGCACAGAGTTTTAAGCCTCTATGCTTTATTAAATCCCATTATGCGCGGATTGAACATTTTCGGATGTGTTACCCGATTGATTGCTCGTCATGGTTGATGAATTATTCTTATAGACATCCCAATAAACCGTATAGTGCTGATGCGTTATCTCATATAATGGTGCCATTTTTACATCGTTAGGTTGACCAACACCGACGGTTTTGAAATGAAACGGCTTGCCCTGTACCGGTTTAAGCCATTGATTAACCGGTTTGTTTATGATAGCGAGTTTCGGAACAGCAACAGCCGGCATATCAAAGAAACGGTTGTTATTCTTGCCATAAGGGAAAGGCACGTACCCGCCTAACTCACCGGCAAGTACAACAGGACCATCCATGATGGCGAACTTATTTTCATCGTTGGTCATGTGTTCTACGTGAAGTTGCATTGGTAGTGAAATTTCTATTTTATCACCATCATGCCAGGTGCGATTGACGGTGATATAACTTCCCGCTTTTCCGGTTTCATTAATTTTATGACCATTTACGCGGATTTCAAAACCTTGTCCCGCCCAATATGGACGTCGGATTTTTAATGCCAGTTTCTGACTGTGTTTCATATTCAGATCTAGCGTACTTTCCTGTGAATATGGAAATTTGGTATGCTGTGTTACGGTCATGCCTTTCTTCTTCCAATCGAGTTTGGAAGCAATAAACAGATTCACATACAAATCGTGATCGTTGTGCATATAAATGACTTTCCCGTATTTCGCATGATCCTGCACGCCGATACCATCACAGCACCAAAAGGAGTTGTAAGGTGTACTGAATGTTTTGAAAAATCCGGGTTTCATTGAAATAAAGTAGGTCATCATACCGGTTTTCGGATCCTGTGATGCCAGAATATCATTGTATAACCCACGCTCATAATACTTGATATAGGCCGTATTATTCGGATTCCACTGCATCAGATGACGAGCAAGAATCAGCATATTATACACATTTCCGGTCTCGCCGGCGGCTTTACTTAAATGCTGTGGCAGCGTTCCCAATTTCTGAAAATGTTCGCCGTCACCCATTTCACCATTGATAAAAATGCGTTTACTGGTGACTTCATTAAAAAAGTATTTCACAATATTAGCCATTCGCTGCTGTCCATCCACTTCATACTCGCGGGCCGCGCCAATAAGTTTTGGGAGATTGGTATTTACATGCCATCCGGCCAGGGAATCGACATGATCAGCTAACGGGTCGAATAGCTTGGCATCGTTGAACCGCCTGGCTAAATCCAGGTACTTCTTCTTTCCGGTCATAGCGTAAATATCGGCCATCATTTCGTTCATACCGCTGTACTCACAACGAATCATATGCTTGAATTGCTGATCATTCAGATGATGTGAAAAATTCACCGCCCAGTCACCATATTTGATCAGTACTTGTTTGGCTTGTTTGTTTCCCGTATACCAATAGGCGTCGCGCAGTCCTTTATATGCCATGTGTAGGTTATACCAGGGCGACCAAACGCTGTCAAGGGCAAAGGGCTGTACGTTGATTACGCCATTCTCAACTTTATGCCATAATTCCTGTCCTTTGGGTATTCCGCCAATATAACCGGTACCGGCCGCATCCTGACATTTCTTCAATTGGCTGACCATATAGTCTACCCGTTTCTTTAATTTCTTGTTTCCGGTAGCCGCATACATCAAGGACAAACCGGATAGATATTGTCCGCCAAATGCGCCCGATAACTCTGTAGACTCCCATCCACCATACTGACGCCCTTTAGGCTTTAAACCGGCTGATTTCAAAAAGGGAGCCAACAAACGATTCGGATTGAGTTCAAGCATATACTTTTCATCCATTTTCATTCTCTGCTTAAACGGACCGTCAAGCAGACGAACATCACTCAAATTGAAGGGCCGAACTTTAATTACCGATTGCTCAACTTTTTTGATTTTCTTTTTCCCTGATATATTTGATTTTGCCTGGGAAACCGGTGCATTAAACAGAAAAAGTATTTCCATAATAATTAACAAACCGGTGACGGATTGAATAAAATCCTTGTGCGATTTAATCTGTAAACTATGTTCTTTTGAATGACCTTTTTTACAATACATTCTGAAACCCTGCTATTGGTTATTTAGGTTATTTAGTAATCAGGTTCTTAAGCGATTATCACTCATTTTATTGAAGT
>DATFMK010000565.1:0-2152 GCA_035267005.1 Balneolales bacterium | reverse complement strand
GTCAGTGAAAATAATATTCGATATGGATTGCATTTAATGTATTCCAGGCACGATAGTTACACGTATAATTTATTTAAGGATAATCATGCCGGCGGTGTGGTTATGTATTGTAAATTTATTACCGTAAAGCATAATGTATTTCAGCATAATTGGGGTCCCAGCGAAGATGGATTACTGCTAAAAGAATTGAATGATGGAGTTGTGGAGGATAACCGTTTCTATCAAAACAGCACAGCGGTGTACTCGGAAGGTTCGAACCGGGTGATGATCGATCATAATAATTTTATCAGAAATGGATGGGCGGTAAAAATCATGTCCAATTCTACTCAAAATGATTTTGTCAATAATAATTTTATTGAAAATGCTTTCGATGTGGTTACGAGTGGACGTGTAAATGACAACGAATTTAATCACAATTATTGGACCGCTTATAAGGGATATGATTTGAATAAAGATGGGATCGGTGACGTGCCCTATCATCCGGTGAGTTTGTTTTCTTACATTGTTAATCAACAATCTCCTGCTATGATCCTGATGCATAGCATATTTATTCAGGTTTTAGATGTGGCTGAAAAAGCCTTGCCCGTATTGACTCCCAAAACGTTGGTAGATCATGATCCATTGATGAATCGTGTTGTTGTTTCCATTTAATTAATGAATGCTTCTAATATCTGAAATTCAGATGGGTTCATTTTATTAAATCGAATTCTCATTAAATAACATGAATTCGTTATAAAACCCCATTAACCCGATTATTCACCAAGAAATTTAGTCGCGTCCTGAGCTTTCGAGATAAAAATGCGGAGCACGGTCAAATTTCGCAGCTCTTTTTAGTGTCCTCAAAATCGAGGATCGGTTTATTTTTTATAAGTACTATAATTTACAATATGATATGTATTTTGTCTTGTTAGGTACGTGAATAATTCGGGTTAAAACAATGTTTTGGAATGACTATGTTACTTTGAAGATTTCTCTATCCGGTCGAAATGACGTGAATGGGCGAAGATGATAGTGAGGTAAAAAAACATCACTTAAAGGCGTCATCTCGAATCTACTTATTTTTTAGCTTTTTGATAATCTAAATAGTGTAAAAAATTCCCCTACAAATTTATACGACATTCCTGCAAAATATTTAAAGAAATCATAATAAATACTTAATAATATAAGTGTCTATATTATTTGTAGAAGGCTTTGCAAAACCAGGAATTTTGTTCAATATCAAGGCTTGAGCGAATTCGGAACCGCAGCATCCCGAATACTTTAGGAATTCGAGGATTTCGAAGTCGCGAAAATGCAGAGATTGAGCAAAAGAACGGTTTTGCATAGGCTTCGTGTAAAGGATTGACTATAAAAAATACAAAGCATCCCAATTTATAGGCCATATGGATAAAAAAGATATCAAGAGAGATTTAAATAATGGCAAAACATCAGATCGTAAATCCGAAAATCAGAAAAGTGAGGCCATCAAAGTTTGTAAATTATGCCATGCGGTTTATGTAGATGGACGATGGACCTGGGCTACAATACCTAATGCAGCCGATGAAGTTATTTGCCCGGCCTGTCAACGTTTTGAAGAAAATCAACCTGCCGGTATAATGGACATTAAAGGAAATCTATTCAAAGAGCATAAAGCTGAAGTTTTAAAGTTGATTACGGAAACAGAAAAGGCAGAAAATAAGGTTCATCCGATGGAACGTATTATGTCTATTTCGGATAAGCATAATCATACGATCGTTACCACTACCGGGGTTAATCTGGTCAGAGAAATTGCTGAATCTTTACGTAAATCTTTTGACGGTCGACTCGAATTCAACTATCAGGAAGCTAATGATAGTCTGAATGTGATTTGGAAAACATGATGCGATAATCCGAAGTGTAATTTTATAATCAAAATTCTCATTCTTAAAATCATTTCTGTACGTTTAGCTTACTTAACCCGGACTAATCACCAAGAAATTTTGTTGTGATCAAGGCGCTCCGAAAGCTTTCGGAGCAACGCAGAGCACGGCAACATTTCGCAGCTCTTTTTAGACTCCTCAGATTTGAGGAAAACTTTATCTATTACAAGATATTGTTCCTTCAATATGATAGGTATTGATTCTTGTAGCTTACGTGAATAATTCGGGTTGAAACTCTTGTTCTATAAATTCCT
>DATFMK010000564.1:0-6012 GCA_035267005.1 Balneolales bacterium | reverse complement strand
TGTAGTATATAGGACTCCATGAATAGTATGTGGTGCAAATAATTATTGAACTTAAAAAAATATAAAACAGATGTCTTACAAAATACTCATACTCGACGGAGTTAATCCCGTCTGTGAAGAAGTTTTTAAAGAAAGAGGAATTGAAGCTGTTAACTCTCCTAAACTCCCCAAGGAAGAGTTACTCAAAACGATCCCGGAATACGATGCTATCGTTGTTCGCAGTGCCACTAAAGTGACTCCGGATGTTTTGAAAGCGGCCAAAAATTTAAAAATTGTAGGTCGTGCCGGTGTCGGAGTGGATAACATCGACATCGATGCTGCAACAAAAGCCGGTGTGCTTGTCATGAATACTCCAAATGGCAATACCATATCAACAGCGGAGCATACTTGCGGCATGATGCTGTCTTTAGCACGAAATATTCCGGTTGCCGTCAATACTGTCAAAAATGGTGGTTGGGACCGTAAAAAATATATGGGTACCGAACTCCATGGAAAAAATCTGGGAATTGTCGGACTCGGTAAGATCGGTTCTGAAGTTGCCGCAAGAATGCAGGCTTTCGGAATGAATATTCTGGCTTACGATCCGTTCACAACTCACGAAAAAGCCAATGAAATCGGGGTTGAGCTCGTGGATCTCGATGAATTATTAGGCAAATCAGATTTTCTGACCGTTCATACTCCACTGACGGAAAAAACAAAAGACCTCATCTCCAAGAAAAATGCGGATAAGCTTAAAAAAGGAATCCGTCTGATTAACTGTGCTCGTGGTGGGATCTATGATGAAGGTGATCTCAAAGAATTAATAGAAAGCGGTGTTGTAGCTGGTCTTGCCGTTGATGTTTATACTCAGGAACCCCCAAGTAAAGAATTTCTTGAAGTCCTGAAAATGCCGAACGTCGTTTGTACACCTCACCTCGGTGCCTCAACCGAAGAGGCTCAGGAAAAAGTGGCCGAACAAGTGGCCGAACAAATTTCCGACGCACTCGAGAAAAAAAGTTACAAAGGCAGCCTGAATGGTAAATCCATCGCTCTAAGTACCAATAATGAAGTTCAACCCTATTTGAAACTTGCGGAACGTCTCGGACAATTTTCCGCTCAGATTTCTCCAGAGCATTCCAGTAAAATTTCTATAGAATATACCGGTAAATGCACACAGTACTCTGATGTACTCACCGATTCTATTCTAAAAGGATTTATGGCGAATGAAGTTGATGAAGCTATTAATCTCATCAATGCAAGATTTCTTGCCAAAAATAAAGGTTTGAACATCGAGGAAACGGTAACGACCGCATCGAAGACCTATTCTGATTTGATCACAATCTCTTTCGAGGATGGTTCTTACAATAAAATCTCCGCTACCTTATTCGGAGATAATGATTTCCGTATTGTATACATCGATGAATTCAGCATTGAAATTCGTTTGGAAGGTGATATCGTACTTTACAGAAATGTTGACAAACCGGGTATGCTATCAACGGTTAGTACAACACTCGCGGATGAGCAAATTAACATTGCTTCGCTGAGTCTTGGACGTAATAAGAAAGGCTCTAACGCGATTACCGCAATCGCTGTTGATCAGCCTCTGAATAATGAATTATTGAAACCCATTCAGGATTTGAATGGCATTGATCAAGTGCGTTACATCAATCTGAATTGATGTTTATTATTTATTGACTTATCCTTTCCCCTCTCTGATTCAGGGAGGGGATTTTTTTTAACCACAGAGCTCACAGAGAGTTTACACAGAGCTATCACTTAGTTCTGAAAACCGTAAAATGGTATACGTCAATATGTAATTACTAATTGTTCATTTCTAATTGTCATAAACTATATTTTTCAAAATAATTGTGGCTATTTTCTGTCGCAGCGGATTTAAATTGAAATAATACCCTTTCTTATTCACTCCAGCATTTTCCCTATTGGTAAGTAAAATATAATAAGTATGATATTTGGGCATGATTACCACATTCGTTCCGGTAAATCCGGTATGTCCGAAGGTATCATTCGGAGCGTCTTTCGCCATAATTACATCCGGTGCCATATCCCAGCCAAGTCCGTTTTTATATTTATCCTTCGTAATAAACTTTTTGATAACGGAATACCGGATCATCGTTTTCCTATTATAGATACCTTTATTTAATAATAAGTTAACAAGTTTCTGAAGATCGCTTATGGTTGAAAATAATCCAGCGTGACCGGCAATACCTTTATTGGCATACCAGGCATTTCCATCACTAACTTGTCCCTTTAAGGTGTAGGTACGCCATCCGTTCCAGGAATGTGGATCGACATTACATTTATAACCAAAATGATCATCGTACACCATTTTCCTCTCAAACGGATTTCCATGAGAGGTGGAAGCAATATTCTTAAAACCAAGTTTATAAGGATTATAAACAGTGTGTTTCAAACCAAGAGGATGATACAAATGTCGTTCCAGGTAATGATCCAGCCGCTCCCCGGTTACTTTTTCGATTAAATAACCAAGCATCATAAATCCCAGATCACTATAATGCCGTGCCGCTCCAACTTTATATTTTAAGGGCATCCGGCATATTTCATGATAGGTTTGATTCTGATTTGATGCTTTGTAATACAATGGCTGCCACTTGTATAATCCGGAAGTATGATTTAATAATTGCCGTATCGTTATCTTATCTTTTTCGGGTCCTGTAAAATCAGGAAGATATTGATGCACTTTATCATTTAAATGTATTTTACCCTGATTCACCAATAACATAATGCCAAAAGTTGTTGCAAAAACTTTACTTAGGGAAGCCAGATCAAACATCGTATTTGTGTTCATTTTAACCGGATGTTTGAGCTTTTGCATATTATAATTAAACTCATCCGCATACCCGAAGGCCTTTTTTTGTAGTACCTTTCCATTTTTAACAACCAATAATACGGCACCGGGAATATGTTCCTGATTAATCTGTTTTTGAATCAGATGATCGATCTTTTGTAATCCGGTATTTACACTCGATTCTTGCTGGGCATGTACATTTATAACTCCAACACATGCGAGAATTATAATTATCAAACCAATTTTATTTTTTCCCATTCGAAAACATTTTAGTATATAACTAACATTTATTTATTAAACACCCTGTATATAAATAGCTAACGAGCTATTCACGCATTTTCCTGCCTTCTGCCTTCTGCCTTCTGCCTTCTGCCTTCTGCCTTCTGCCTTCTAAAACAAAGCTGCTATCCTGCATAAAAACAAGATAGCAGCTCAATCTTACCAATTATCTATATAATTAGAGCCCTACATAAGAGGGAAGTCCGTATTTGAATTCCGGTTTATAAATGGTTTCTGCACCTTTAACTACGGTTACAGGTAACCAATCTACATCATCGAAATTCGTTTTTGTCCAGCCATCCTCTTTATGAGTACTGGATTTCCAGTATTGATTAGTCATAATTGTTTGTGTGGTTCCGTCGGTATACTCAATTTTCAGATAGATATTAGCCGCACCGGAACGGTCATTATGATATACCGATGATTTTTTCTCACTCTGTGGAATTTGCTGATAACTGATGGCACGCGCGGCAATCACATTACGGCCGTCTTTATTCAGTTTTTTCGCAATATCCCAGTACTTGGTCCGTCGCAGATCAATCCTGAGAGCACCTTGTCGTCGAGCCATAACCTTACCAATATCATGTCCGTTTAACCAGACTTTAACATATGAGTCGCCGGCTATTTGCAAATAAGCATGCTTGATCTTCTTGTTCTGGACATAGAATCGTTTCCTCAGATATACTTTCGGGATCGGGTGATCACCAGACGCTCCATTTGCTGCAACAAATTTACTGGGTATTTCATAGGAAGTATCCCAAATATTATTCTTCAGAGAATTTACAATCTGATCCATATATATTTTCTGATATTTAAATAAACGATCCAAATATTCAAGATTATCTTTCCTATTCGTTCTCATCCACAGTTCATCATATTTCTTATGAAGCTGTACAATTTGATCACGAAGTTTTTGTCCCCAGGCAACTCCTTTTGAAACATAAGGTTTTCGGCTTTCCGGAGTTATGTTATCCTGAGATATCCGCTGCATCCAACGGGCAAACTCTGTTGAATTGGCAACCCATTTGGCAAGTTTAGCCGCATAAGCGTCATAATCCATCTGATCTGCATTATACTTCAGCTGAGGTTTGATCGCTTTGGTCAACTGAACAACAGTCTTACAGCTTCGCTCTAAATCAGTCGTTTCATTCAGCAGAGAAAGATGATGACTATGTTCATATGATTTTAGACGAGCAAAAGGCTGTTGCCAAACATTTGGATAATACATGTCTTCACTGACACGATTCAGCATATTCTGAATAGCTGGTAATTCCGGCTGATCCGTTCCAAAAAATATTTTGTCAAAACGGCTGTCGATCGTTGTCTTATCGGCATTTTCAGGATTCCAGCTGCACTCCGCATTATAGGCATATCCCCGATAATTCATTTCGCGGAAGTTTGGTCCGCCCATATCTCCCCAGCTGCTTGTGATAGAGCCTAATGCTCCTTTTTGGTAAGCTTCACGGGTGAAATAATAGGTATTAACCCAGGCGGCACTTTGATTTGGATAGAGACGTGACCAATTGTTTATTCCCGGTGATGCCACAAATGGCTGATGTGATCTGGAAAATGTTTCTGTGGATGGGAATTCATCGTGTGGACCATAATGCCAATCGATAATGATGATATCTTTCGGTATTTGACTTAATGTGGTCGGGCTACGCAGAAGCATATCGCCATACATCATTACTTTTTTACCACGTTTATGGATATAATCATAAACCTTGCTATAATAATCGGCATTTACCGTTGCTAATCCGTAACGATTCACTGCCGCACGACTGGCACCGAGACCAACGGCAAAGGATTCATCTCCACCCATGCTGAAATATTTTGAATGAAATTCAGGAAGGATATCACTCAGCATCTGATCCAAAAACTTATTAGCCACTTTACTTTGTGTATTAAAAGAAGCCGCACCCGGAAATTCGGCATATTTCACGAACTTCTGATTATTCAGAATATTTTCCTGATGACCAAGAGTCTCAAAACTTGGGATAATCTGCACATGATATTTTTTAGCATAAGCTTCTAATTTACGAAGCTCTTTTTTAGTGAAGGCCCCCCGGTTTCTTCCAATGCTGGGATACTGTTTGATATGGATAATATCCTCGATATAAGGCATATAAACATTCATTTTATATTCAGCAATGAACCGGATCACTTTTTCCAAATTCTTTTCCGTAGATACCTGTCCCCGGCTCATATCATCAGATACCCCCCTGAATTGCATCGAGGGATAATCCGTAATTGAAATATCCTTTAAGGCGTTTCCACCGCTCGATTTTAATAATTGTTTAAGCGACATCGCACCATAAAAACGTCCTCTTGTCGTCTTGGCAGCAATGACAACCCGGTTATTTTCAATCTTCATGACATAACCGGCCGAATCCAATTTGGCTGTCAACTCGGAACGTTTCACATAATTTCTTACCAAACCAGATTTATTCGGATCACCGATGATAATGGTATGATCCGTATTCTTATTTCCGGATTCTCTTACTATCCGGACATGAACATGATATTGATGTGATAATACTTCTTGTATTTGTTCGGCTGTAAAATGATCCGCCGAAGTAGCCCCATTTCCTAAAACAATGGTATTTAATTGAGATATTGATGTCGTGCCATTATGCCATTGCCACTGTTGTGGTATGGGAATGATATCCGGCCCATTTTCCTGTGCATAAACCATGAAATTGGTCAGTAGTAAAAGACCTATGGTTAGTAAAATTTTTTTCGTCTTCATAATAATTAATTGTTATATCCGTGTTTGATATACTTCATTTCATTCTATTCTGTTTCTGCGAAACAATAGGTTACTCTGTAGAAGCCTATGCAAACCGTTCTTTTGCCCAATAGCTGCATTTTCGCGACTTCGAAATCCTCGAATCCCGAAAGCATTCGGGATGCAGCGGTTCCGAAGT
>DATFMK010000563.1:0-12673 GCA_035267005.1 Balneolales bacterium | reverse complement strand
CAGCTGCCAGAGTGGGTGGAATTATGGCAAATAACAGCTACCCCTATCAATTTATTTACGACAACCTTGCTATCGAAACTAACTTGATAAATTCCGCACATAAACATGATGTTAGTAAAGTTATCTTTTTAGGCAGTTCCTGTATATATCCAAAACTTGCCAATCAACCGCTGAAAGAGGAATATTTGTTAACAGGTCCTCTTGAGCCTACTAATGAATGGTACGCAATAGCTAAAATTACAGGTATTAAACTCTGTGATGCACTCAGGAAACAGTACAATCGTAATTATGTATCGCTCATGCCTACAAATCTTTATGGGCCTAATGATAATTTTGACCTGGAAACATCCCATGTCTTGCCTGCAATGATCAGGAAATTTCATGATGCTAAAGTTAATGGCCATGAAACTGTAACACTATGGGGTACAGGAAAACCAATGCGTGAATTTCTCTATGTTGAAGACATGGCTGATGCTGTATTATATGCTATGGAACATGAATTGAATGAGAATTTATATAATATCGGTACAGGTAAGGATATAACTATACGTGAATTAGCTGAATTAATTCAAAATGTAATCGGTCATAAGGGCAATATTAGATGGAATACAGATAAACCTGATGGTACTCCACGTAAGTTACTCGATATATCAAAAATGAAGAATGAAGGATGGACTTATAAAACGGCATTAACAAAGGGGATTAGAAATACGTATAGCTGGTTTTTAGAACATCATAATCAACTAAAAGAAGTTAAGATTGTTTAATTAGTTGGAATTCGTATTTATCCACTTACTACATTATTTGTATAAATGATTTCTCAATACATTCGCCGGGAAAATGGGGAGAGGATATGAACATGAAGATTCTTTTACAGCGAAATGTATCTGAATTTTGAAATAAAATAATATTTAAAGTAAAAATGAAGCTTTTAATAATTGAATGGCTTCTGTAACTGTTTATCCAACATTTACAATTCTTGATACCTATACAATATAGAGAGATGTATTAATAGGTGTAAGAAGTAGTTCATGTGTGTATTGTTTGGGTTAAGGTATAAGCTATCTGAAATGATGCAATGACTTAAAGTTTTACAAGGGTAAATATCTGTTGTTTCTTTAAAGACTAAATATAAATGGGGTCGTTCATGAATTGGGTAAAAGGGAAATGGCAAATATATATTTAGTTATCAATCAGTTTGGTATATGAAAGTTGGATTACCCAAAACTCTTAGTAGTCCGTATATCTACGTTTGATAATAATTGATAACTGTTAAGAGAGCAAAATTGGTATGTACTTTTAAAATTTATAACTGTTGCTTACAATAAATGTACGCTTTAAAATGAAAAAAAAAGTATTAATTCTTGTAACTCATTATTTGCCTGGGTACAAAGCAGGGGGACCAATTCGTAGTATCTCGAACTTAGTAGAATGGCTTGGTGAGGAATTTGAATTTTATATAATAACAAGTGATACTGATCGAAATTCCGTTATCCCATATGAAAATATATTAGAGCATGAATGGAATAATGTGGGTAAAGCTAAAGTATTATATACAAGGAAAGCCAATATTACCCGAAATTTTTTATTGTCTGTTATAACGAAAATAAAACCGGATTTAATTTATTTAAATAGTCTATTTGATTTTTATTTTTCAATAAAACCACTTTTATATATATCAAATTTATCAACAAAGTTACCGGTTCTGTTAGCTCCAAGAGGTGAATTATATATAGGAGCACTCAATTATAAATCGTTAAAAAAGAAAATATTTTTAAACGTATCAAAATATATGGGTGTATATAAAAACATTATTTGGCATGCTTCAAATGAACAGGAATATAAATCCATTCAATATCAAATAGGTTCAGGATCAATAATCTTTAGGGCTGAGAATTTACCACCAAGGATAAATTTAACAGATATAAATAATTTTGAAAGTAATATTTATGGTTATAAAAAGGATAACAAATTAAGATTAGTATATATTTCCAGGATAACTGCGAAAAAAAACCTACTGGGAGCCATTGAGATATTAAGCAAAATCAAATGTTCATATTCATTTGATATCTATGGTCCTATTGCTGACGAAGAGTATTGGAAGAAATGTAAAAATATTATTAAAGAATTAAATCTTCATGATACCATAAATTATAAGGGGACTATTATGCACTCAGATGTAATTCATGTATTTAGTTCTTATGATTTATTCTTATTTCCGACATTTGGCGAAAATTTCGGACATGTTATTCTTGAGTCACTTCTTGGTGGTTGCCCTGTTTTAACAAGTACCGAAACTCCCTGGAAAGAGTTAAATATAAATAAAGCAGGTTGGTGTATCTCCCTCAAAGATACCTGCCATATTGCAGAGATTATTGATGATTATAGTCAAATATCTATTGAGGAAAAGAAAATTATGAAAATTAATGCCCTGAAGATTGCTAAAAAAAAATTGAATAACTGGGATGTGATAAATGACAACAGGATTATGTTCAAAAATATGCTTGATATGACATCATAAACAAATTATGGACCCTGAAAAGAATTTTGGTAAAAATGTCTTTATATATATTATAAAAATTTAGCATTCTACGGCATTTGCATATTAATAATAATTTACACAAAACAATCTTTATTTAAATATCATACGGTACTTGATATTATTATCTGATATAAAATTAATCGTAGTGTTATTGAAAATTAAATATTTTTGCCAGTATAAGTATTAATTGGCTTTTTGATGTTGCAATAATTGTCATTTCAAGATTCGTAAATAGTCTTACATATCTTTGTTTAATCAAAAATGAAGGATATGCTTTTGTTTTCCCCTCTATATAAAAAATGGCAGTATTAGTTTATTTTAACTAGCTATCTGATGATAATGAAGTTTTTTACCTTTTAATAAAGAACACACAAGCTTCTTTTGACTATTCACATTTAATGGACTACCAATAGTACAATAATGAGAGTTATTGATGAAAAGGCAGTGAAAGGGGAATGATTATTTAGCTGATTTAATTCGAGCTAGTGATCTATGTGTTAATGATTTGATGGCTTCAAATGAGTGGAAATACTGTTAGATATATTCGACATGCTAATAATCAAAAAGAGTTTTGTTTGACTATTGTCTGTTGGTTAATCAAATGTTAAAGGGGGAATAAATAAGGATGCAGCAAATCATTCAGAATCTTAAGTCTGGTAAAACACTTTTAGAAGATGTTCCGGTTCCGCAAGTTGGGGCAAAAGAAATTCTCATTAAGACTCATATAAGCCTTGTATCATTAGGCACAGAGAAAATATTGGTTAATTTTGGTCGGGCAAATATGATTAAAAAAGCCCGTCAGCAACCTGAGCGGGTTAAGGAAGTTATTAATAAAATGAAAACTGATGGTGTTAAACCGACAGTTGATGCTGTTTTTCGCAAATTAGAAACTCCTCTTCCGTTAGGGTATTGTAATGCCGGTGAGGTAATTGCCATTGGTGAAGATGTTACGGAGTTTCAGGTAGGTGATAGGGTTGCTTCTAATGGTTATCATGCTGAAATAGTAGCCGTTCCCCAAAATTTAGTAGCTAAAATACCAGATGAAGTATCTTATGAAGAAGCTTCATTCACTGTAATTGGATCTATAGGATTACAAGGTATACGACTCATCCAACCTACATTTGGAGAAACCATAGTTGTTATTGGTTTGGGGCTTATTGGGTTGATTAGCTGCCAATTATTAAAAGCGAACGGGTGCAATGTTATAGGGTTTGATATCAGTGAAAATAAAACAAATATCGCAAAAACGTTGGGCATTAAGGCATTTAATTCCAATATAATTGATCCTGTAAAGTATATCGAAGGGTTAACCGATGGTAATGGCGCGGATGCTGTTTTAATTACTGCATCAACAAAATCTAATACTGTTATTAAAACAGCTGCCAATATGAGTCGTAAGCGTGGAAAAATTGTGTTGATTGGTGTTATAAGTTTAAATATTGATCGATCAGATTTTTATGAAAAAGAATTGACTTTTCAAGTAGCCTGCTCCTATGGTCCTGGTCGTTATGATGATGCTTACGAAAAAAAAGGAGAAGATTATCCACTACCATATGTTAGGTGGACTGAAAAAAGGAATTTTGAAGCTGTTCTGAATTCAATGAAAGAAGGGCATTTGGATGTGGAATCATTAATAACAGAGCGAGTACCTCTTAATGATTATCAACAAATATATAATCATTTATCTAATGGTCATTCTATAGCCTCGTTAATTGAATTCCCAAACAAAAACAAAATTAATGATAATTTTACCAGGACTATTGAAATTGTTAAAAATGGATTTAAAGGCAAAAGTAATAATCTTGCTATTATTGGGGCTGGAAACTATACGCAAACTACAGTATTACCGGCCCTTAAAGATGCTAATGCTTCAATAAAATATATAGTTAGCTCTGGCGGATTATCGTCTGTAAATCTTGCCCGAAAATATCAAATTCTTAATAGTAGTACAGATCTAAATGCGGTACTTAATGACGATGAAATAGCCGGGGTAGTCATAACAACTCGTCACAATTTACATAGTGAGATGACTATACGGGCTCTTAATTCAGGTAAACATGTTTTTGTGGAAAAACCTTTGGCCCTTTATGAAACAGATTTGCATAAAATTATAAGTACAATAAATAAAACCGGAAAAACAGTTACGGTTGGATTTAATCGTCGTTTTTCACCTCATAGTTACAGAATAAAAGAATTAGTCGGGAAGAATCCCGGTCCTATGAATATTATTGCCACGATGAATGCCGGTTATATATCTCCTGATGTTTGGGTACATGATCCGAAAGTGGGGGGCGGACGTATTCTTGGCGAGGCCTGTCATTATATAGATCTTATTACTTTTCTGACAGGTTCTAAAGTTGAATATGTTTGCACTCAGGCTATGGGGAAAAGTCCAAGAGAGAATAGTGACAATGCAACTTTGTTATTAAAATATCAAAATGGTTCATTAGGTGTAATAAATTATTTTTCTAATGGGAATAAATCATATTCCAAAGAGCGCTTAGAAATATATTATCAAGGTAAAAATCTGATATTAGATAATTTCCGCAAGTTATACGGCTATGGATATGGTAATCCTTTTGGATTTTCAAATAAATTATTGGTAACCAGGCAAAACAAAGGACATAATAAGCAGTTTAGATTGTTTATAGAACGTTTGGAAAATGGGGGAGAACCATTAATTCCTTTTGATGAGATCGTAAATACTACGCGGTCAACATTTGCTGCAATTGAATCGTTGAAACTAAGGAAGTGGATTAAGGTGAGCGAATAAAATATATGAAACTATAATAAATACGGTTAGGACATTATTTATGTATAGTGCAGTTATAATGATAAAATTTAATGTTACATATAAAGTTAACAGATAGTGGCATTTAGTTTTCCTTATTATTCATAGAGGGGGTCATGGTAAAATTGGAGATAGGGGTAAGGGCAATATATTCTGTGGCATTGTTTATGCATGATATTATAATGCTATAATTATAATTAATTGATATTAATACAACTGATCTTAGTAGGCTGTTAATACTATATTAAATTATGTAGATCGATTTGATATAATCATAATCTGGATAAGAAGTTGTAATAAAATGTGGTAGGTAAGGGGACTATCATCGAAAGAGGATGATTTTTTAAAATTCAATATTTGAAGATAGAATTACAAACTATTAAAGGTCAGTTTAATCCGTGATTAATCAAGTGAGACTTTATTATAGTACGATAAAATATCTCAAATTTAAACAAATTTGGTATCGTGCTTATTATTTAGTCCGTAATGCATTTAATTCAGTTATTCATCTTCCATCTGAATCATCTAAAGTACTTACATATAAGAGAAATGACTTGAATTTACATTCATCCATTTCTTCATATAAATCATATTTAGATTCTAATAAGTTTAAATTTCTAAATAAACAGAAAGAATTTACTGACGGTATTCAATGGAATTATCGCGATTATGGTAAACTCTGGACATATAATCTCAACTATTTTGATTTTTTACATCAACCCGGTATGACAGCGTCAACTGGATTGTCGTACATACAGGATTTTGTATCAAATTGGCATATAATTAAAGATGGCAAGGAACCCTATCCTACTTCTTTACGAGGGATCAACTGGATCAAGTTTTTTATTAAGAATAATATTAAAGACAGAAAATCGGAGGGGCATTTATATCAACAATATTATAACCTTATTAAAAATACTGAATTTCATTTAATGGGAAATCATTTATTGGAAAATGGTTGCTCGTTATTATTCGGAGCCTATTATTTCAATGATTATAAACTATATAATAAGTCAAAGAGAATATTAAGAAATCAATTAAGGGAACAAATACTAAATGATGGAGGTCATTTTGAACGATCTCCAATGTATCATCAGATAATATTATATCGACTCTTAGATTGTTTGAATTTAGTTCAAAATAATTATCAGTTTGGCCACGAACTGGAACCATTATTGTATAACGTCAGTCAAAAAATGCTTACCTGGCTTTATTCAATAACATTCAATAATGGTAATATTCCTCATATAAATGATAGTACAATCGGTATTGCTCCCACTACCAAGCAAATCACGGAATATGCATCCGCATTGGGGATAAATATTAATAAAAATAGCTCATTAGTTGATTCCGGATATCGCATAATTAATTACCCATCCTATGAGATGATCGTTGACGTCGGTAATATAGGACCAGACTATATACCAGGACATGCCCATTGTGATACTTTTTCTTTTATCCTTAATATAAATGGCCAGCCCATAATTGTAGATACCGGGACTTCTACTTATGAAAATAATGAAATGAGAATTCGTGAACGGTCTACAAATGCACATAATACGGTATCAGTAAATGGATATGAACAAAGTGAGATGTGGTCAGGTTTCAGAGTCGGAAACAGGGCTAAAATCATTGATTTAGTAGAAGAGGAAGGATATATACGTGCTACTCATGATGGTTTTAAATCCAGGGGATTTCTACATGAAAGACAATGGAACTATAACTCAAAAAAGATTGAGATTAGTGATAAAATATCCGGATCAATAAAGAGAATCAATCAGGCTGAAGCATTTTTGCATTTTCATCCTACTGTCGAGTTAAGACTGATAAGCAATAGTATTCACGTTAACAATTCTGTTATAGTAATTGAGGGTCATGATTATATAGAGAAGAAAGGATATTCATTCGCCGCAGGTTTTAATAAAGTAACAGAAGCCTACAAAATTATTATTGGATTTAAAAATAATCTGAATATGATCATAAAACCATGAAAATTCTTTTTATAACAGATAACTTTGTACCGGAAGTTAATGCACCGGCGACACGTACTTATGAACATTGCAGGGAATGGGTTGAATGGGGAACAGAAATAACGGTTATCACATGTGTACCTAATTTTCCACAGGGGAAAGTGTATAAGGGTTATAAGAATAAATTATTCCAGGTAGAATATATTGACGGTATCAAGGTAATCCGGGTATGGAGTTATATTGCGGCTAACAAAGGATTTATTAAACGAATATTAGATTACCTGAGCTTTTCTTTTATGGCTTTTATAACGGGATTATTCCAGAAAGCCGATATAATCATTGCCACCTCACCCCAGTTTTTTACTACATGGTCTGCTTATGGGTTATCTTTAATAAAACGAAAACCTTGGATTTTTGAACTTCGTGATTTATGGCCCGAATCGATTAAAACCGTAGGGGTCATGAAAGAGAACAGTCTCTACAAGTCTCTTGAACGAATTGAATTATTTCTGTATCGAAAAGCAAATTTAGTAATACCCAATACCGATGCTTTTAAAGCCAACCTAACGATAAGAGGTATTAATGCTGATAAGATACAGGTCGTACCTAATGGTGCGAATTTGGAATTATTCTATCCCAGGGCTCCACAGGCAAAACTTCTCGAAAGACTAAAAACCGGGAATAAATTATTGATTGGTTATATCGGTACACATGGTATGGCGCATAATCTGGATTTTATTTTGAAAAGTGCACTAAAGTTACAGGATATTGATAAGGAATTGCATTTCCTTTTTATAGGTGATGGAGCACAAAAGAAGAACCTTTTAAAAATGGCGGATGAGAATAATATTAAAAACGTTACGTTTCTGGATCCCATTCCAAAAGAGAAAATACCTGATTATTTGTCTGTGATAGATATATCATTAGTTCCGCTTAAGAAAGCAGAGACATTTACTAAAGTTATACCGTCTAAAATATTCGAGTCAGCTGCCATGTCGAAGCCGATTTTATTAGGAGTTGAAGGGCAAGCTGAGAAAATTATTAAAAAGTATAATGCCGGATTATGTTTTGAACCGGAAAATGAGCAGGACTTTATCGATAATCTATTGAATTTCAAGAGAAACAGGATATTAATGAAAGATTATGGTAAAAATGGATTATCCCTAGCCAAAGACTATGATCGTAAAATACTTGCTCAGCAAATGTTACATTTGATATATGAAGTTGTAAATAAATCTAGTATAAAACCTGTTATTATTTTCAAGGAACCTCACAAGAAAAAAGCCAAAGGAACGTCAGTTATCGCTGATTAATTAAGATGAAAATCAGGAATTTTAAATTCTTATGAAAATCAATATGTGATAACAGAATATACTGAATATATATAATCCATAAATACAGTACTCATATATATGAGTTTAATGTTAAATGATTAAGTACTGTTTATTAATACATTACTAATTAATTAGATTTATTTAATTAAAGAGTACGTATAATTTAAAATTCTTATACTAAAAATAGACATGAGGGGAAGAGGTAAAGCTATACATCAAAGAGAGAGATGTATGATGAGCTGCGAAAGTATTAAAACGCTGTATTGATAGTACAGCGTTTTTTATAGCAGAAATATTATATATATAATAAGACATAAATATAATAAATGTAGTATTATTATTAGTTAAATAGTTATTTAATATCGGTTAAATAATATATATGTAATGATATTTATTGTAAATAAAATTAATTATTTAAAAATGTTATTATAGATCAATAAAAAGATGAAAATAAGTATTTTGAAAAGATATGTAATTAAAATTCTATAATAATTTATTATAGAAAATTACCAATCGCTATCATAAACGTATAAGAGAGGGATAATTCTGTTTTAAAATCGATAAATAATTGTCATTAAGAGATACGTAATAAAAGAAACAGGGCTTTATGAATTCTAATCACATGGATTATATGGGTGCCAACGGACAAACAAATATGAGCACAAATGGCAATCATTGGGATAATGGTCAAAAAAACCACCCATTTAATGTGCAGAACAAAGGAGAGTTGATAGATTATAAACGATTCTATTCTATCATAAAACGGCATAAAAAAATCATATTGCTGTTTGTTATACTTGCTTCTGGAGTTTCCTATTATATCACATACTACTATTTAAAGCCTGTATATGAAAGTCAGGGAACAATTGTCATATCGAAGGGACAAACTAATTCGAACAGTAATAGCAATGAGATAGGAAATCTCATTACATCAACATATGGTGTTGGATCAGGTAGTTCACTGGCTAAAGAATTAGAGATTTTAAGATCCCGCAGGTTGTCGGTAAGTGTTGCACAGCAAATAATGGATTTAAAACGTAAACCCGATGGAACACTTTATCCAATTTTATGGGCAGATTACCCCGTAGATTCGACTATAATAAGTAAGAATCAATTGGTTAGCAGAATAAGAAATAATTTAAAAATTGAACAAGATGAAGCTGAACCTGAAGTTGTAAAAATTTCTTATGAGAGCTACTCTCCATATGAAGCTAACAGAATAACTAATATGGTTATCAATGCCTATTCTGATTTATCTACAGATCAACGTCGTTCTATGGCTCATTCAGCAGTAGTATTTCTAAATAATGAGAAAGAAAGAGTCAAAAATAATTTAAATGAAGCAGAAGGCAATTTGAGTAATTTCATGAATAAAGAAAAAGTAGTGAAACTTGATACTCAAACTGATGAATTAGTTAAAACCTTGTCTGATCTTGAGAGCCAGCGGCAGGCTTTAAATGTTAAATTGGTGGCTATCAATTCAGCTATAGATAATTATGAGAAACAAATAGCGTCCATTCGTCCAGGTTTATCACAACAATATTCTGATGCTATAGCTCCAACTATTTCAGGGTATCAATACAGGTTAGCTGACTTGGAAACAGAAAAATTATTAATCGTATCTAAACATCCGTATTTAAAGAAAAATCCGAATTCGGCGCCTGAATTAAAGAATATCAATGATCAGATTTCAGTATTACGTAATGAAATTAAAAAGTTAACTAATAATTTACTGAAACAAAGTGACAAATATGTTGGTTTTCTGGGAAGTGTAGACGGTAATATAGCAGGAGAAATAACCAACCTGCACCGGAAGTTGGTTGAACTCAAAATTGAAAAAAGCCAGGAACAAGCTCAGTCGAAAGTATTGGATGAAAGGTTGGCTACCTATAAAGCAAATTTTGATAAAGTACCGGCAAATATGATCCAATTGGCTCGTTTAAAAAGAAAAGTTTCGATGAATGAACAATTATATACAACAATTGCTCAACAGGCATCTGAAATGGCACTTTGGGAACAGACACAATCTGGTTTAGGTCAAGTTGTAGATTATGGTAACCTTCCATCAAAACCTGTTAAACCACAAAAAGAATTGATAGTATTTATCAGTTTCATACTTGGGTTTTTGTTACCAATTGGCTTTTTATTGATAAAAGATTCATTGAATACGCGTATTAACAGTGTAGAGAAGCTTCGTAAAAGACAATTAGCCGTCCTTTCTGTTATACCGGATATGAAACCTATAGTGAAGAAAACTTTTTCTAATCATCAAAAGGTGGATATCCATAATAAAAAGGTATCAAGCTATTTATTGACACTATTAAACACGTTATCACCCGTATCAGAATCATTCAGGAGATTACAAAGTAATGTTGTTTATTCTCAACCAGATGATGTGCTTAGCACAATACTGGTAACAAGCCCGAACAAGGAAGAAGGTAAGACGACATTAATCAGCAACTTTGCAGTAGCTTTGGCAGAATCAGGTAAAAAAGTATTGATTATAGATTGCGATTTTAGAAGACCGGGAGTTCATTCGGTATTCGGATTGCCTTCTTCACCAGGTGTTATGGAAATACTTTTTGATGGGTTACAATATGAGGAGGTTATTCAACATACTGTTGTACCTGAAATTTATGTATTGTCATCAGGTAGAATACCACCTAATCCGGCTTCCATCAATAGGAGTTTAAAATTGAAGGAATTAATTAACACTTTAAAACATGATTTTGACCATGTATTGATAGATACTCCACCTTATGGATTAATCACAGATGCAGCGCCTCTGATTAAAATAACAGATGGTGTTTTGCTTGTTACAAAATTTGGACAGACCAGGGAAGCTGAGCTGGACCATACTATTGAGAATTTGTTACGGACGAGAGCAAATATAATTGGTACTGTAATGATGTCTTTTGATCACAGGAGAAGTACAGATTACTATTTTAATAATGAATTTTATCGACAGGGATATAAGAGTTATAAAAGCTATCATGATAAATACCATGATAAGGTTAAAACCTGATAATTATAGTTATATGTGATGGGCATAATTGAGCGATCGCCATATAATAAATAAAAAAAGGTGTGTGAGAATAGTTGAATTTTGGGGTTAATCCAGTTTAGGATTCATACAATTAATAAAAATATCAAGGGGAAACGATTATGTTCAGATCTATAAAATACTTACTTACATTTGCTTTTATATTTGTATTAGTTGAAACATCGATAGGTCAGATGCAGGATCAAATGAGTAGAATATTTCGTGAAAATGAAGGCTTGATTCGCATAGCAGAAGCTGGACAACTTGCTGATACCGTAAATTTATGGGGCGATATTAATAATCCCGGTCGTTATCTGATTCCCAGAGGTACTACTATTCCGGAATTGATATCATATGGCCGCGGATTTGTGATGTCCCGATCAGGAAATACACGATTAGATTGGTCAAAACTCAGAGTGCAGGTTAGTATTTCAAAATATAATCCTTTAAAGGACATGGATTATGTTAATACGTTTCGATTTAAAACAACGGATCCTTTACCAAAAGGAATTAGAAGCTATCGACTGAAAAATAATGAAGTAATTTCTCTTGAAATAAGACGTAAACCAGCTTTTGTAGATTATGTGGGCGTTGTAGCGCCTGTAGTATCAACTATACTGACCAGTATCATTATTTACGATCAAATAATTAAGTAAAAGCTATAATTTTAAAAGAGTTAATTTACTTTAAAATAAAAGATATGTGAGGTGTGAAAACTATCAAATTGATATAAAAATAAAGCCGAATAAACCAGATTAAATTTCAAAATTTGTTGTATATGAAAAAGGGAATTCTCAGTGTGTCTATCAGTAGTGTATTATACTACCTTAACATACGGCAAAAACGGTGGGCCTTATTGATCTCTTTGATGCTGTTTTTCAGTTCATTATTAGATGTATTCGGTTTAGCTTCAATAATACCAATCATTAAAATTGCCTCAAAACCGGAAATTGTCACAACTAATAAATATTTAAGTGTTGTTTATTCCGGCCT
>DATFMK010000562.1:0-7142 GCA_035267005.1 Balneolales bacterium | reverse complement strand
TATCGACGATGCGATATTTGTCTTCGGGAACGACCTCAGCGAAAATATCCACTTCTTCGATCATTTCAACAATGGCCGATTCGTGAGTATGTATGAATTCCCGCTCCAGCAGACGGGTATCGTACATCTTTTTCACATCTTCCATGATTTGGGAAGCAAATTCTTTCGCTTCATTCATGGAAATATCTTTTTTAAGTCGTTTATAAAAAGCTGCGCTAAGAACTTCAATCAATGACATAATCTCGTTTGAAGCTGCCCCGGAAAGCTGGGATGACCGGATGGTTCGTTGTTCAAGTCCGAGTAATCGTCCAATTTCCCGAGCGATCGCCAGGTTATCCCCTGTGAGCATTTTGATTTCCACATTGTAATTTTTCATCTCATCAATGACGTCTTTTGAATCCTCACGAGGTGGATCATATAATGGGATCAGTCCGATAATTTCCGGCTTTGATGAATCTTCGCCCCGACATACAGCAATCGTCCGGTAGCCATTTGAGGCCAATTCATCTACTTTCGCATTTAAATCCGAAGCAGCATCACCTTCCATTCCGGCTAATCCCATTAATACCTGAGTGGCTCCTTTGATCGCTGTAAATGGTTCATCATCTTTGCTGATCTCAGCTTCGGTGCGTTTACGGGTTGGATCAAAAGGGATAAACTTTTGTTGTACATAACTTTTTAGGTCGACATCTGGAAAATGCTCTTTCAGATATTCGAAAATAGGACGCTCGATCGGATCGTTATCTTCCTCACGGGAGGCTAAAGCGGCAAGCGTAAATAATTCTTTTTCGGAATGATCTTCCAAAACAACCGGATCCGCGACCTGCATCTCATTTTGAGTGAGGGTACCGGTTTTATCGGAGCAGAAAATATCAACGCCAGCCAATTCTTCGATCGCTGTTAAATGGGAGACGATCGCTTCACGACGTGCCAGATTCATGGCTCCAACAGCCATAGTCACAGAAAGAACCGCAGGAAGCGCGACGGGGATGGCGGCAACGGTGAGAACGAGTGTAAACCGTATGATTTCCAGAAAGGGTTGATGCCGGAACAGAGCGACCATGATAATGACCATCACGAGTACGAGCGTTACTAAAATCAGGAAATTTCCGATTTGAATGACCATTTTCTGGAAGTGACTGCGTTCTTTCAATTGTGCTCTGGCGACCAGGGAAACCACTTTAGAAAATTGCGTATTCATGGCAGTATTCACCACTACTGCCAGCATTTCACCCTGCTTGACGACGGTGTTCGCATAGGCGACTTGATCCCTTTCTTTATTGACAGGAACCGATTCTCCGGTTAGGGTTGACTCGTCGATCATCAGGTAATCACCCTCATACAATTGGACATCAGCCGGGACAATATCCCCGATCCTCATTTTGATGATATCACCCGGGACCAATTCCCGCACAGGTATTCTCTTGAAGGAGCCGTCTCGTTTTACCACCACTTCCTTAGCGAGACGTTTCTTGAGGGCATCGAGTGCATTTAACGCACGGTGCTCTTGATAAAAATCGAGGAAAGCATTTACAAAAAGCATGATGAGGATGATGATGAAATCCTCCCATTTTTCGACAGCCGCCGATAAGATAGCTGCGATTTCAATCATCCACGGAATAGGCCCCCAAAATCTTCGGAAGATGCGATGAAGCAGGGTCTCTTCCTGCTCCAGAATCTCATTATATCCATACTGATCGATTAGCCCTTCGATTTCCTGTTGCTGACGACCTTGTGATGGATCAACGCCAAAATCCTGCAACGTATCTTTTACGGAGTGCTGGGCATACTCCTCTGTCGATTTCATTGGTTAATACTACTCCCCCGGGTTTTGACTCTCCTTAATAAATAGTTTTAACGCGGGTTCTATATATTTAAAGGTGCTAAATAGTGGGTTTACTCCTTATTAATACTTTTAAGATCTCTCACCTAAAAATCGGTTTCGAGTTGACGCCTATTATTATGTTTATTAACGCATAATAACGTCTTTGAGCGTCATTTTGAACGGAGTAAGAAATCTTCAGAGTTAAATATTCATATCAAAATATAGTTTTAAGGAGATTTTTATCCCGAACTCACGTTGGTTTTAAGTAATCCTTTAAAATTCAAAAAGATATCATACAAGTAAATTATAGCTAACCAGCTAATAAGCAATAGATTTTATCGAATTATAATGGAGAAGTACAATTAATAATGAGTAATTAGTAATGAATAATTGTAGTGACGATAAAAGTTCTCAACGATCAGTTTTTATTTTATAGAAAGCTATGAAAAAGAACGGTTTTGCATAGCTTTCTTGGGATTTAAATTTAATGCTAAGAAAAGATTGGGATATCATTTTTGGGGAAAGCCGGTCTAAAATCTCAATTGGTTGCTTATCTCGAGCTCAGGTTAAAATCAAAGAATCCAAACTTACCATAACATAAACTTTTACAATTGATTTGGCTGTGTTTAATTGACATTTAAACCATTTAAAGTTTAGTTAAGAAAAATTATGAGTGCAGAGGATACCAATTATTTTAAAAACAGGATTAAGGCATGAGATTTAATGTTCAGGAAAGAAACATTCACATAAAACGTTGTTTTCAAATTTTATTATTTGGAAGTATCCTCATATTTAGCAGTAAGCTTGCATTAGCACAGAACAAAGTGCAGGGCAACCTCTCCGATGCGGTGGTTGTGCCGTTGTGGAAAGGCAAAGCACCCTTTTCAAAAATAAACAAACCTGAAAAAAAGTTGCCGTCCAAAGGGGACGGAATTATCAGAATAACCGATGTGTCTCATCCATCGATTACGATTTATCCGACTACAAAAAGTACAAGGCCCATGCCGGCACTGTTGATTAGTCCGGGTGGCGGATATCAGATATTGGCTATGAATCTGGAAGGTACCGAAATTGCTTCCTGGGCCAAATCCATTGGTTTTACACCGGTGATTTTGAAATACCGGGTGCCGAAGCAAAGAAAGGCCGCTTTTGCTGATATTCAGCGTGCGATGTCAATTTTAAGAACCAATGCTAAAAAATGGAATATCATACCTGATAAAATTGGCATAATAGGCTTTTCTGCAGGTGGAAATTTATCGGCTCGGTTAAGCACCCATTACAAGAAACGAATTTACAAACCGGTCGATCAGAATGATAAGGTATCCATGAAACCCGATTTCTGTATTTTGATTTATCCGGCGTATTTAGTCGATAAGCAAGATCATCTAAAGAAAGATGTAAAAATCGTAGATCAGCCGCCGCCCACCTTCCTGACACAAACACAGGATGATCCAATCGGATATCGAAATAGTTTTTTCTTCTTCAATACCCTGACCCAACATCATGTTCCTGCTGAATTACATATGTTCGCCAAAGGTGGTCACGGCTACGGACTTAGAACGAACAAAAGTAATCCCTTATCCAACTGGCCCAATCTTTGTGAAAAATGGCTGCGATCGATTCATGTGATTCGGTGATTTTTTCATTTTCATGATGGGGAATCATTTTTGAAATTTTATCGTACTCTTTGGTAAATATTCGTATTTGTCTACGTCCGGATCGCGACTAAAATTCCAGTTGAATTATATGGGATGAAATTTGAATGAATTGAATGGTTTAAGTTTATAATCAACATAGAACGATTTTTAACTATTTTCAGTTTTAGATAACCGAAAACTATTCTTATTTCAGAGGTGCTAAAAAGATTTAAAAATTAACTCAAATACAATGTATTTATGAAATACCGAAAAATTGGAGAAACAGATTTAGAACTTTCCGTTGTTACATTCGGCGCGTGGGCTGCCGGAGGATGGATGTGGGGCGGAACCGAACAAAATAACGCTCAGGAAGCCATTCATGCCGCATACGATTTGGGAGTGACTTCCATCGATACCGCTCCGGTTTACGGACAAGGACACAGCGAAGAAATTGTAGGCGAAGCGATTAAAGATTTTCCCCGCGAAAAAGTTCAGGTCCTTACCAAATACGGTCTGCGCTGGGATACCGATAAGGGAGAATTTTATTTCGATAGTCAAGATAATGATGGAAATGATATCAAAATCCATAAATATGCGGCTAAGGAAAGCGTCATCAAAGAGTGTGAGGAAAGTTTACGCCGTTTAGGTACGGATTATATCGATCTCTATCAGATTCATTGGGCGGATCCGACAACACCGATCGAAGAGACAATGGAAGCCGTATTGAAACTTCAGGAGCAAGGAAAAATTCGTTATGCAGCTGTTTGTAATTACAATGTCGATCAAATGAAGGAAGCTGAGAAGACAATAAAACTGGCTTCCAATCAGGTTCCCTACAGTATGCTGCGCAGGGATATTGAAGAAGATGTCGTTCCGTATTGTATTGAAAATAAAAAAAGTATTTTGGCTTATAGTCCGTTACAGCGTGGATTACTGACCGGAAAAATGTCGGAAGGATATGAATTTAATGAAGGCGACAGCCGCGCCAACTCCGTCTATTTTACCGATGAAAATATCAAGCGAACCAACGATTTTCTGTATAAAATAAGGCCCATCGCTGAAGGAAAAGGCGCGACGGTAGGTCAGCTCGTCATTCAATGGACCATTCAACAACCTGGCATCACGATCGCATTGGTTGGTGCCCGGAATCCGGAACAGGCCATTCAAAATGCTCAAGCCGCCGAAATCATTCTCAGTAATGACGAGATCGCGTTCATCAATGAAAAACTTGAAAATCTGGAACTGGAACCGGCGGAAAGTTAGAATTAAGAATACAGAAAATAGAATGTAGAATGTAGAATATAGAATATAGAATATAGAAAGTTTTTTCCTCCGATCTTTAAGACTTAAAGTTGGGAAATAACTCAATCAGATACTTAACTTAGCATTTTTTTCTTTAATAAACGCAGCCCTCACCCTGAATTGAACTTCAGCTCAATTCAGGGTGAGGGGAGAATGCTGTATTGATCAAACGAGACATCCGAACGGTCGAAATGACGCGAAAGGCAAAGTTGATGAAATTAAGTTTAAAACACCATTCAAAGACGTCATCTCGAACCCGCTTTTTGGGTGAGAGATCTTCTAAACGTGAATATAAAATGACGTGAGGTTCGTTTAAGCTTATAACCTATCAACGTAATGAAAGTAGCTGTTAAATTAGATTATTCTATGACCACCGACAACCGACCACAGACGACAGAGAAATGCTCTGATATTAATTAAACATTATTTTTTCTGAAAAACCGTATCATTAACGTGAGTTCGGTATCGGAATCATGCTTTATGCATCAAAACAGCTCTGTGCCGTCGATGGTCAGTCGTCCGTCGTCAAGATAGGTTGTATTTTCACAGGTCGTATTCTCAATGTAATTATTACAACTCTGCGATTCTTATCCAAACCTCACGTTAAAATGAGTTCATATTAGTGCATTTCACTTTATCGAACTCATGAAAATTAAAAATATTGATTAAAAGATTCGCCGGATCTTATTGAGGTGTATTCCGGCATTTTTTGCTAAATAAATCTTTTAAGGGTGACAGAACCTGTCACCCTTTTTTATTATCATGGAAGGTAGAAAAATGTACGAATTCTTAACCGGCGGGTGTTTTGCGGATACAGTCCATCATATCACAAAATAAACATAATTTACAGAGAGCGTTATTAGATCATGTGAAACGTTATTCCATTCCGGAAACGTTGATTTTGGTCGCCAATCAATTAATGGTGCGTCATTTACGGCGGATTTTACAGGATGCTTTGAAAGGATTTACGCCCAAAATCATGACGCTGGAGTCGTGGCTGGACGAATTGGCTGAACTGAGTTTTTCTGATGAAGAACGTCCCGAACAGGTACTTTCGCCTACGCAGGAACGTCCACTCGTGTTAGATGACTGGATCCGGAATCATGAGGATCATCGTATTTTCCGTTTTCACGGATCCCAAACGGTACAAATTATTTCGAATATTATTGGGGATATGCGCCGTGCGAATCGTTCGTTATATTCGCTATTAAGTGAAATCCAAAATGATAATCAAAGTGAGAAAAATCTGGATTTTGCCCATCTGCTCAAGGCTTATGATGTGATGTTGGTCGAGCGTAATTGGATGGACCGGGAATCGCTGCCGCTAAAGATTTCCCAAATCCCTTCATTTTATTTAAAGGAATCGCAAATCATTCTGTATGAACTCGATTATGTGTTTGAAAGTCAGAAAGCGGGACTCCGGAATATTTTCAGACAACTGTCGACAAAGAATCAGACCGGGATCGTTAGTATTCAATACGAATCGGATGCCCAAGCGATGTCGCCGGTTACTTTGACGGAATGGCTGCAACATACGGCAAATAAGGAAAGATGGTCGTTTGAAAAAAAGATTTTATCTGATGAAGGCAGTATACAGTTATCCCAAAAACTGCATCAAAACGAACAGCTCACAGATGATGAAACAGGATCTGAAATCGATAATCATCGGTTATTTATCGAAAGTCATCATGATAAACGGACCGAATTGGTGGAAGCGTTCCGGCGCATCCGAATGAATGTGGCACAAACAGATGACGGTGAATTGGGCTCCGGATTTCGTGATTATACGATTTTAGTTGGAAATTTGCCCGATTATCAAGCCTTGTCCGCGGCTTTGGCGGAGCAATATGAAATTCCTGTTTATTGCACACGCGGACCCATTCTCGGAAGCCATCCGATCGTTCGCCGTTTTATGACGATGTTGTCGCTGGAACTCAATGATTTTCAGATCGATGACATCTATCAGGTGTTTGCCGACAATCAGTTCAAATTGAGTGAGTTGCAGGAGGATGATGAAAATGTCACGCCCAACATCCGCAGCTTTTGTCAGTTTTGCAGGGAATTTAATCTGAGAACGTTGGACGAAGCCGATAATCGATTGAATCACATTATGGAACGGCGCCGGCGATTGATTGAAGAAGAAAAGATTTACCGGGATGAAATACACCGGGAAAAAGATCTGAAAAAGCTTCGTGACAATAAAACATATTTTCAAAAAATCATCCGAATCCTGAAGCAGTATCGGAAGCAATTCGATATCACGACAGAAGAAAGATTATCGGATTGGGTGGAATGGGCGAAATCTCAAATTCGGCAACAGCAGAATTTGGGGAATATCGTTGCCAATCAGGCCCGGCAGGATTTGACGGCGGTTCTGG
>DATFMK010000561.1:0-2910 GCA_035267005.1 Balneolales bacterium | reverse complement strand
ATACTTTACCATAAACTTCGATAGGCTTCGTAAATCTTATTTTTCCTCCCTATATCGTTAGGAGATTTATCAAGCCGGAAGGCAAACCACACCCAATAAATGTGCCTGTATCTTAAGGATGATATAACGAATATCTTAAATTTTCTGGAATGCGCCCATGTCTCATTGTTGAAATTATTATGAATTATTTTTTGAGTTTCTACTTTACAAAGGGATTACAGGATGTCCGTTTTTTCCGTTGTTCCCGACAAACTATCCATACATCCCATCCTTCCGCACATTCCATTTTAGAGAAAATCTGTTCTTATTTTACAAGCTTGCACGCGGAAATTTCTTGCTCTCCCTGTTCAGGATAAACCCGAAAAAATTTGGCATCTGACACAAAGGCACCTGCTAATATATCCATTCTTATGTAATACACTTCTCCTGGAACTTCACTATTTATAGTCACTTGTGACCCTTCAAGGATAGCTGCCTTGCTTGAAAAAATATGCTTTCCTGGAAAAACGGGATAAACCCAGTATCCTCCATTTGTCAAACCATCTAGAATTAGGTTGCCATTGTCAAATATTGAGGGGGAACGTGCACTTCCGTAAAACCTGGCGGGTCTGTAAAAACATGCTATAGATTTACCATCTGGGATGGGCGGTATCTCACGGAAGCTGGGACCAGTTGCACAGCTTGACAAGAAAATGAGAGTGGTTAACAGCAGGCAAAGGACAGTCGATGGTCGTTTGAGCATTCGATTAAATTTGTACCAATTCATCATGGCCTCCAATTTCCAAAGGATAAAATAATATATGGGTATATGAAGTATCCTGAAGCGTTGATCAGGAAATTTATTCAGGCTCATAAAAATGAATAAGATTTAATAATCGAGTGATGAATTATCATCATATATTTATATTTGTCAATACACAATTGTCGGAAGTATTATAAATTAAGCTTTGTTTTTAAATGGTTATTCTACCTGGCGGTATCGGCTGGGAAGACGGATCGATGGGAACGGGAAGTGTGATTTATTGAGGATTACCTGCCTGAAGTTTCAATTTCCAAAAAGTGAAGGGGTATAACCGAAATCGTTTTTTTATCCAAGTAAATGCTACTTTGCCCCTGATCCCGGCCCATTACTCTTCCCTCCTTTTCGAGGCTTCAGGCTTAGAATTTTAATTTAACAGCTGTTCCTGTTATATGCGATTTGGCTATTTTTGTATACCAGGTTTTTCCAATAGAATAATCCATATCATTATCTATCTTTACGCCTATAACCGCATCAGATCCCAATAAAAAAGCCTTTTTTTTAAATTCACCAAGGGCTTGTTTCATACATTTCTCAACCAATTTCTCAGCATCTGACGATTCCTCACCCCGAGCTTTTTCAGAAATTTCTTGGCCATGGACCTCGGAGTAAAAAAAGGTGTTCGTGGGCTTGACAAAATATTCATATTTGGCAACAGATATAATGTCTAAATACTCAATAATATTTTTGCCCTCAATAATGTCTGCGGTTGTTATTACAATCTGCTTTGCCTGTTCAGCGGTTACACTTTCCAATTTATCAAGGGCTTCTTTATTTATGAGCTCGACTTCTTGTTTCTTCTTTTTCCCTTCTTTTTGAAAACATTCCTCGCACACCATAATTTTATCAATTTTTCGTGGATAACCAAAAGAACCTAATTCTACCCCGCACTGACCGCATTTCATGGCTTACATTCTCCTATGAGTTTAAATTTTTACGATTAGAATTTTAAAACCGGGTCACCAATCTCCTTCAGATATTTTTTCTAAAATATGTCATCTTGGTTTGCCCCTGATTTGACACTAAATCAGATAAGATCAATCTATGAACTCTGAAATAGTGCTGTATTTTTTTTTGAGCTTCTGGATGAGTGAATCGTGATGATGTATCTTCAGAAGTGACCGAACCACAAGAAACGACCCTAAAATGATTAAAATGACATTCATTATCATCAAAGGAATCAGCATGTTCATGACATGGAAGATGTCGTAATATTTTGACGTGGCAATCAGAACGCTTAGAACCGACAGGGGTAAAACGAGCACTGTAATACCTGTGCGCATAACTGAGAGAGAAGTTCTTTTTTCAGCTAAGAGGAGTTGTACTTCATTTATAACAATGGAGTCTGAGATTTTCTTGTCGTTTTTCATAAGATGGCTGTTCTTTTTCAATCTATCATTGCGCTAAAATCGGTATGTTTTAAAGGCAACGGAATATTAAGAAACCTCATTAAAATTGCAATTGTCAAAACCTGTGATTTGCTTGACAGTATCTCAATATTAATTGAATGGCAGATATCGTTCAAGGCATTATAAACAAATCGCTTTTTTTATTCAAGTAAATGCTGTATTTACCCCTCCTCTCTCTTATTTTTCATTCATAACCTTCCCGATTTTCCTTTCACGCAGCCAGCCTCCGAGCGGGAGCATGGCCGCGGCGCCGGACAAACACGGTTCTTAGCTCCGATTTGCAAAAAGGACATCGCATACCCTCCAGGTCCGGAAACATTCGTCTGATTAATTCATGAGTATACGGTAAATCCGTGAGCGGTTCGAACTCATTGCGTGCATCTTTATTTGACATGCAATCATAATGACATTATAGAAAGGCGTATAAAAAGCGTCATCTCATCATCAAAACGCTGCAACGAGGAACGACCTCACAGCTCATTGGGTGAGCTGACACGGCTTATATTTTGTCAGCGTCGCGGGAGCTGATTGCCGAGACAGAAAAAGAACTGTAGCAGACATTACAGTCCTCAAAAGGAAAACCATGCCCATTAATCCTCACGAACCACAAAAGCGCGATGCCCAGCAGGAAGCACTCGATCGGGCGCCGGTTACGACGCCACACAGTGATTCTTTCCGAGTCCTCGCGGTCGCTGTGCTTGG
>DATFMK010000560.1:0-3434 GCA_035267005.1 Balneolales bacterium | reverse complement strand
TTTTTTTAACACATGGACATTAAATGAGAGACAGGGAACAACCTCCTTAAAGTTGTTCCCTATCTGACATAGATAATTACGAAATTAATATATAATTAATAACCCGGATTTTGTTTAAGTTTTGGATTACGACTTATCTCTTCTGATGGTATTGGGTACAATTTATCATGGGCATCTGCCTTAATACCTCTTGCTTTAGCATAAGGTATTAATAAATCATGTCGTAGTAATTCCCATCTTCTTCTACCTTCACCAACAAATTCACGAGCTTCCTCTGTTAAAACAGAATCTCTGAATTGTTGTTGACTTAATCCGGATAAGTCGGGATAAACACTAGCAGGTTGAGCATGAGAAGTCCCAACACCTCGGGCACGTTCACGTACCATATTAATCGCTTTATAAGCTCCAGGCGTGGGTCCGCCATTAGCCTCGTTTTCGGCTTCTGCATACGATAAAAGTATGTCAGAATAACGAAGAATGGGATAATCTACTCCAGTTTCTAAGTTACCAGTCGATTGGTTCAGATAATTATATTTGACTACAAATGGTCTGCTTAATTTAACAGTATCTTGAACCAGTTTATTCGTACCTGATATGTAATAATAAGGCATTTTATCCCGCATGGTCATCCATTTCCGGTAAGTATTTGGAGTACTATTGAAGAAATTTTTCTGAACTGACCAATACACAACTTTTTGAATATGGAAAAATTCAATTCCAGTACCATCAGGCAATGACGTAGGTGGCGGACCAAATTCGTAGACCAAGTGTTCACCTTTCTGACTTGTCGGATCGCCACCATTTATATGCTGAATTGAAAATATTTGTTCTTTCCCATTTACATGGGCGGGATCAAATACATCCGAATAATTTTGAAATAATCCAAACTTTCCGGTATCCATAACTTTTTTTGCTTCGCTTGCTGCATCCTTCCAGTCTTTTTGCTGCAAATAAACTTTAGCTAACAAGCTCATTGCGGCAATGTTGGTAGCTTTTCCAGCTGAATGATCACTGGCACTATATGAGCTCATTTCCTGAGCAGCATCTTTTAGATCTTTGACAATTTGTGCATAAACTTCTTTTTGAGTATTTCTTGGTTTATCCACATTTTTCAAATTTGAAGTTCCATGTGTCAAAAGTGGAACACCTCCAAAAACTTTAACCAAATTAAAATAGTAGAGAGCACGCAGAAATTTTGCTTGTCCTTCTATGTTATTTTTGGTTTTACTATTAATAGAAGATTTTTGAAGATGATCTAATAAGGTATTTGCTCTGTTTATACCTTGGTAATTTCCAGACCACCAGGATTCAAAAATTGAATTTGATGGACTCCATGCAAATATATCATCTTCATTCTTATCCGGATAATTTTGAAGTGTAGCCGTTGGGACATCTCCCAAATAAACAAATTTACCATCTTTATAAATATAAGCATCCCACATTACGGAATAAACTCCGTTGAGAGCCAATTGAGCTTGTGATGCTGTCTGATAAAAATTACTAGTAGTCACCGAACTATACATGTGTTCCTGTAAGGGATTTTTACAGCCCGATAACAGACCTAAAATCCCTGTCAATATTGTGATAATAAAAATCTTACTAATTTTCATGGTTCATCCTATGTCTTCTTGATTTACCAATTTATGTATGAATAATTGATAGCGCATTTTAAAACCCGAATTTGATATCAAGTCTATAAGTCCGGGCTGCGGGATATCCGTAACGATCTAATCCTTTTGTAGTATTACTACTACCATAGGAATTGACTTCAGGATCATAGCCGCTATACTTAGTAATGGTCAGCAAATCGCTTACATTAAATGCAATGCTTGCTCTATGTAATGCGCTGAGATGCCATTGATGAACCGGTATATTATAAGTCAAGCCTAAGTTACCAACTTTTAAGAAGGAACCATCTTCGATCATATTACTGCTTGCCCGAATAGGATTGATGGAAGCAGCACCGGGAATATTACTATTGGGATTTTGCGGCGTCCATCTATTTAGTCGTTGAATACCAAGACCAGTTCCCTGCTCAATTAAACGTTCTTTCGTTAAATTGAGAATTTTATTACCGTATTCTCCATAGATAAATACGTTTAGACTCCATTGCTTGTAGTTGAAGTTATTAGTAAATCCGAATGAAAATTTTGGATTTGGATTACCAAGGAATTGATCATCATTTGTATTGTAAACACCATCGCCATTGGTATCTTTAAATCGGATATCACCCGGTTTTGCGGCTGGCATTGTACCCACTTGGTTTATCTCACTTTGAGAATGCCAAACACCATCATAAATGGAACCATAGAACTCGCCTATAGGATGCCCAGGCTGTAACCGAACAACGTGTCGGCCGTGAGGCACAACATTACCATCACCAACCCAGCCTGTGTACAGATAGGGAGCGCCACCAAGTGATAGTATCATATTTCTGTTAAATGAAATATTAAAATTGGTCGTCCAGTGCAATGGTCCAGTTAGATTTTGGCTGTTAAATGCAAATTCAAAACCTTTATTGCGCATCGAGCCGATATTTTCCAAAACACTTCCATAACCCGTTTGTGAAGGCAGAGGCACATTCAATAAAAGTGCCGTTGTTTTTTTGTAATAATAATCGGTGGTAATACTTAAACGATCGTGAAAGAAACCGGCATTAAGACCGAAATCGATCTCTTTCGTTTTTTCCCAGCTTAAATTAGGATTAGCCACATTGGAAGGATAAGCATCCGGAACCTGTGAACCACCAAACTCGTATTGATTAGATGTACTTATTCGGGATAATGAATGATAAACTCCAATTCCAGAATTACCTGTGACACCATAACTGGCTCTTGCTTTAAGATGACTAAACACACCTAAATTTTTTATAAATTTTTCCTGACCTAATCTCCAAGCTAATGCTATTGAAGGAAATAGACCATATTTATTATTTGTACCAAACTTCGATGAACCATCTCTACGAAGGGACGCTGTAAGTAAATATTTATCACGATATGAATAATTTAACCGTCCAAAAAATGATAAAAGTGTCCATTTACTAGAACCAGAACCTGGTGTTTGAGGTGTTGCACCCAATCCCAAGTTATTCCATAAATAATAATTTGATGGAAAATCATAGGATGCCGCACCTAAAGAACTACTCTTTTCCTGTTGATAACTGTAACCTACAAGAACCTTAACATGATTATCGTTGTTAATCGATTTCTGATAAGTTAAAGTTTCTTCGTTTAGGATATTAATTGTCCTATCACTTGATTCAGATGCTCTACCATTAGATCCTCCTGCCGCAAGAGATCCTATAGGAAAATATTGATGATATCTAAAATCACGAACATCCGAGCCAAGTCGTGCTTTTAAATCAAGATTCGGAAGTATAGTCCAATCAGCGTGGACATTACCGATTATTCTCATGACATTACCTACTTGATGAT
>DATFMK010000559.1:0-2584 GCA_035267005.1 Balneolales bacterium | reverse complement strand
CGGATGATCCGGCGGAATATTTTCCTTTGTGAAAAGTGCTGCAACTTCTTTAAGTTTTTCTTCAGGAATATTCATCTCGGGCCAAATGTTATCTGTTTTTAAATTATAGGTTATCAATAGATTGAGATAATACTCAGCCATATGTTGCCCCGGCTTGCCTTCAAGATACGCCAGATGGTTAAACATTCTGTTGCGCCACAGTTTGCCGTCCGTAGCATAGAATCCTACCCTCTGACGAGCGCCGGAAAGGAATGTCAGGATCGCTCCTCGGGTCCCGGTTCTCAAATCGATCACTATATCAAAATTAAATCTCCTTAGCCGCAAAATAAATTTTTTTTGATAGATAACCTCTTGATACCATTTTCTGTCATCTTGATTGATAGATATCACACCGTCGGTCCAGGGGCAGTCCTGGATCAATTCAGCGGCCTTTTGCCTGACGCCAACTATCAAACCGGCCTCTGGAAAATTTTCCCGCAAGGCCCTGATGCAAGGAAAAGATAGAACTACATCTCCGATATCACCCAGCTGTATCAGTAATATATTTCTTATATCTCTTCGTGATAATTTGTTTCCCTTAACCAGCATAAATCAATACATAAAAATAAAACGATTCATAATAGTTTATTTCTTGAAAACAATCGATTCCAAAGGAGCTTCAGGTATAAACGATTGATGATTGATGATTGTCGATTGTCGATTGTCGATTGAAGACTGTCTTAGATCCCGATTTATAAGAGAATATTTAATGTTTATTCGAAAACCTTTTTTTTCTATTTTCTATTTACTGTTTACTGTTTCCTATTTGGTTCGAGTTCTTTCAGCAAAAATTTAATTATAGCTGAAGCGGCAATGTTTTCAAAAGATTGCTAAAATCTTACAACGATTCTAAAAAGGCGCAAGCAAAGCTTGTCTAAATGCCTCACGGTTGCACGATAGCGCATATTCAAGCGCCGAATTGTGAAATTGATCCCTATCAGACCGGGATAACGACATTGCCTGGCTCATACTTTTTCCAAGTGCTTTAGTATTACCGGATGAAAAAAGCAACCCGAGTTTATGCTCAAGCACACGCCTTCCGACAAGTCCATCATCCGATGCGATAACCATTTTCCCTGCCCCCGCCGCCAAAGAAAGAACCCCACTGGATCCAAAATGGTTTATATAAGGGAGCAGCACGGCATCAGCGGCACAAAAGCATAATGCTTCTTCGACATCAGAAACATAGCGATTCAAAACTTTGGCATGTCCTGAAGTTTCAAGCCTTTCCAGACCGTTACGAATGTTACTGTTCTTTGAAATTTGACCGGCGCATAAAAGATATAATCGAGATTTATCAGAGGTTTCAAGCATTGCACGAATCACAAGGTGCAAGCCTTTTCTTTTATCACCAATCCCATAACTAAGAAAAACGAATTTATCCAAAGGAATTTTCAGTATTTCTCTGGCCTGGTCCATTGGTTGGGAAAAATCTCCGGACCATGGGTCCGGCAACAAATGAAAAGATTGATCGATCGGTCGATCTTGAACTCTTAAAAATAAATATTCGTCCATCAGATAGATGTTTTTAAACCAGCGTTTCTTGAGAAGACGGGTAAAACCGATGGTTTTTATAAAATTACCTGGCGGCCAGACAGGATTCAGCAAAAATCGGGGACGAAAATAGACACCACTAACTCGCCCTTGCAGTATTTTAGGTGGAAATATTCCTACAGATGCTTGTCTTAAACAGTGTGAAACAATATCATCGAGATTATTAACAAAGACTTCCTGAGCTCTGCTTTCAGAAAAACAGTCGGCAAGAGCCTTTAATTTACTTCCTTTTCGCAACTTACCAGCTTCATTATAAATGGATAGTATTGTAATTTTCTCCATTAAGTTCGAAAGCTCATTATAGATCAGCTTCCTAGACTCCGGCCTCCAATCCACTCCCAATGTCAGCTTAAAACCAGCGGCAATAAAATCCTCTGCTATATACCGCAACCATTTTAAATGATGGCCTTTTATTCGGGGCTCAAAAATCAGAATATGGGGATGTTGAGATGAAATCATTTATATATGTTTTTATGTAACAGTATGATTTTTCCTAACGAATCAATGACAAAAAGCGCTTATATTTTCAAAATTTTTAAGTATCACTTTTTTATTTTTTTCGGCTTTTCAATAGGTTCGCTTCTTCTGGGTTATAACAGAACATCTGAAATCTTTGCAAGACACATTGTAAATTTGATTCCGCCATAGGAAAATGGTTTAAATCCAACACAAAAAGCTTATCTCACAATTAAAAGGCATGGTAAATGGAATTCATTTGTGAGTGCTTGACATCTGATCTCGTCATATATAATTAAAAGAAATGGCATCAAATCGCAAAAAGATCGCCGTAGTTGTACCGAAATATGGTCTTGTTGGCGGAGGCGAGCGTTTTGTATTTGAGTTAACCGAACGCCTTGCGAACATCCCTGGCTATGAAATTCATGTTTTTTCAAACAAGTGGCGTTCAGAGTCTGATCATATTACCTTCCATAAAATTCCCATTATAACTTTTCCCAAATGGCTGACATCCATCAGCTTCGCTTATCTCGCA
>DATFMK010000558.1:0-10915 GCA_035267005.1 Balneolales bacterium | reverse complement strand
ACTATTCATATTGATCCCTTTTAGGGATCTTTCGAAATAACGTGAGAATTAGTGGTATTTGATTTTTCAATCCTGAATGTGATCGGATTGTTTAACCACAATAATCAAAGAGAATAACCCGGATTATTCACCAAGAAATTTTGTCGTGTCCCGAAAGTTTTCGGGATAAAAATACGCATGAGAGGCACTTTGCTGCCTTGATTAAACATTTTTAATTTCAACGCGAAGGACGGCAACATTTCGCAGCTCTTTTTAGATTCCATAAATTTGAGGAGAGCGTTATTATTTACAAGATATTGTTTTTTCCCAAATCGATATGTATTGATTCTTGTAGTTTACGTGAATAATTCGAGTATAACTAAAAAGAACCGATCCTCATTGCCTTATTTACTTCCATTTTGTACGTTATTTTTTACCGGATTTATAATGGATATTAAACGATCTGATGGTTGCCGTCTGACAGTTTAAGATGACGACCGGTATTTCTAATGATAACGAACCGATATGGTTTACAGCTTAACGGAGTATACATATGAAAAGGAAGGATTTTTTAAAGGTTAGTGTCCTGGGTGGAACCATGGCTGGATTGGGAATGGCGGTTACGGCTTGTAAACCCGAAGAACGAAAGAAAGCTCTTACCAAACCTGGTGAATTTGAACTGGATGAGATCACGGTTGGCGAGTTGCAAAATGCTATGAAATCTGGGAAATACACGGCTGAAAAAATCACCAAAATGTATATCGACCGCATCAATGAAATAGATAAAAATGGTCCGACACTGAATACGGTCATTGAGATGAATCCGGATGCGATCTCTATTGCCCGTAAGCTGGATAAGGAAAGAGCAAGCGGTAACGTCCGAGGACCTTTGCATGGTATCCCCATCATGATTAAGGATAATATCGACACCGCTGATAAGATGATGACCACGGCCGGGGCGCTGGCATTAACGGGTAACATCGCAAGCAAAGATTCTTTTATCGCTCAAAAACTCCGTGAAGCCGGCGCCATCATCCTGGCAAAAACGAACCTCAGCGAATGGGCTAATTTCCGATCCACTCATTCTTCAAGCGGCTGGAGCGGTCGCGGCGGACAAACCCGGAATCCTAATGTTTTAAGTCGTAATCCCTGCGGATCAAGTTCGGGTTCGGGAGCGGGAGCTTCAGCTAATTTGTGTACCATCGCTATCGGTACAGAGACCGACGGATCAGTCGTATGCCCTTCATCGGTTAATGGTGTAGTGGGTGTAAAACCAACTGTTGGCTTATGGAGCCGAAGCGGAATTATTCCCATTTCAAAAACACAAGACACTCCGGGTCCTATGGCAAGAACCGTACGGGACGCGGCTATCTTACTGGGCGCTTTGACGGGCGTTGATCCAAGAGATCCTTATACATCCGCGAGCAAAGGGAATTCCCATACTGATTACACTCAATTTTTAGATCCAAACGGATTGAAAGGAGCCCGGATTGGAGTCGCCCGTAATTTCTTTGGTTTTAGTCCGCAGACGGACAAGATTATGGAACAGGCCATCGACGCCATAAAAAAAGCCGGAGCCGTTGTTGTAGATCCCGCTAATATTAAACCAAAAGAAAAAGGAGGCGGGAAAGCAGAGTTTCAGGTACTTCTCTATGAATTCAAAGCAGGTGTTGATGCTTACCTCAAAACAGCCAATCCCAAAATCGCCGCTCATTCCCTAAAAGAGGTCATCGAATATAACAAAAAACACAAAGCCGAATCGATGCCCTATTTCGGTCAGGATATCCTGATCATGGCTGAGAAAAAAGGTCCGTTAACCGACAAAGCCTATAAAGAAGCACTGGCAAAATCGCAACGGCTCGCCAGGAAAGAGGGAATCGACGCCACCATGAAGAAACATAACCTCGACGCGATCATCGCCCCAACAGTCGGGCCGGCCTGGACGACCGACGTTATAAATGGTGATCATGATACGGGTGGAAGTTCTTCGCCGGCAGCCCGTGCGGGATATCCAGATATCACGCTCCCTGCTGGATACGTTTATGATCTTCCGGTTGGGATCTCATTCTTTGGCGCGGCATGGAGTGAACCCAAGCTCTTGAAATACGCTTATGCATTTGAACAAGCGACTAAAGTTCGCAGGAAACCGGCATTTCGACCCAATATCGGATTACCAGAGCCTCAAAAAGCCATGAAAAGTTAAAAATAAATTGATAAATATAAATGGGCTCCACTTAACAGATGGGGTCCATTTTTGTAAAAAAATCGCTGATGAATAAAAAATATTCTAAATCGAAGCCTTTCTGGTGCATTGTTCTGCCCTCAGCAGCGATCCTCGCCGGTCAATTTTTCCAGCATCTGCTGACTAAAATTTGGCCCATAACGGAGGCTTTAAATATCGGTGGAATCAGTAGTTATATTTCAATTCTCGTGTCCGCTATCCTTTGTTTCCTGATTGGTCGTTGGTTGCACCATCACATTAATTTAAAATGGGGAATGGCACTGAGTATGTTCATTCCGGTTTTGTGGTTTGGACTCATGATGTTTGATATCGTAAAGCTTCAGGATAGATTACTGATTAACGGTTTAACGGTTACTATTTTTATAGCAGGTATCCTACCTTTGGCAGCTATTATTTTGGGATGGATGACCTCAATGTCTACGCTACCAAATTCCATTTGACATCACAAAATGTATCATTCTTTTCCTAATTAACGTGAGGTTCGTTTAAGCTTATAATCTATCTACTTAATAAAATAGCTGTTAAATTAGATTATTCTATGTTTCACTAAGAACTATTCAAAAAAAGTATCTTTTCTCGAATTTAATTTAATTTTATTTCAAACTGCCGGATTCAAAATTCTCCGGTGGATTGACTCCTAACAAATATTTCACGAAATAAGCCCATCTGCGATTTCTGAAATAATCGCGCGCATAGCCGTATCCGTGATGCGCATTTGGAATGATGAACATGTCGAAGTTCTTATTGGCTTTGATCAATGCATTGGCCACCAACAAAGTGTTCGACGGCGGCACGTTGTCATCCATTAAACCACAGGCGAGCAGTAAATGGCCTTTCAGGTTCTTGGCATAATTTTCATTCGCCTGACTGGCATAATTACTGGTATCTCCCTGCATTTTGAGTAATCCCTGATATTTATCGCCCCAATTGGCTTCGTAATTCCGGTTGTCGTGGTTGCCCGATTCCGAAACGGCCACTTTGAAGAAGTTCGGATAACTGAACATGGCATCGGTCGAGGCAAATCCCCCGCCGGAATGTCCCCAGATACCAACCTTATTGATATTGATCCAGGAATACCGTTTGGCCAGCTGTTTTATCATCGCGACCTGATCGGGAAGTCCGTTATCATGCATATTACCGTACCAGTAATCCTGAAAAGCTTTCGATCGTCCGGGCGTTCCGAGGGCATTCTCCTCAACAATGATAAAACCGAGTTCGGCCATGGCCTGATGCATAGAAACATCAAATCCCCAGCTTCGAACACTTCCGGTTTGCGGACCGGGATAAATATAATCGATTACGGGATATTTCTTGTTCGGGTTAAAATTGGTCGGTTTGAACAATTTGCCATAAAGCGTGGTCTTGCCGTCACGCGCTTTTACGGTGAAAACCTGAGGCGGTTTCCAGCCCATGGCCTTGAGATCGGAGATATCCGCTTTTTCCAGCGTCATCAATTTTCGTCCCCGCATATTTCGGATGACGGAAACCGGCGGTGTATCTGTTGTCGAGTAGGTATCCACAAAATATTTACCGTTTTTGGAAATGGTAACTTTATGATTGGCCGTTTCCGGAGTCAGCAATTTCAAATGTTTTCCGTTGAAATCAACGCTGTAAAGATAGTGGAAATAGGGATTGCCACTGTGGCGACAGGAGCCGGTGAAATAAATTTTTCCATGTTTCCGGTCGATGTAACGAACCTGAAGCACATTCCAATGACCCTTCGTGATCTGATATTTAAGTTTACCGGTTTTCAGATCGTACATGTACAGATGTCCCCAGTTACTGCGCTGCGAATACCAGAGGAACTCATTCCTTTTGGGCAGCACATGCCAATTCACCTTATTTTCACCGGATTCATAAAAAGTGTTCACTTTTTCGTGCATAACCGTACGAATATCCCCCGTCTGGGGATCAGCAATACGAAGGGTTGCTTTTTGCAGATTTCGGGTTACCGAAACAAAAGCCAGTTTACTATTATCGGGATACCATTCTGTGTCGAGAAAACTGCCGTCATCTCCGGCGATCTCATCGCTAATTGTGGACCGCTGAGCATCGGCCTGCATTTTAAAATGCACGACCTGTGGATGATGCGGCTTCAGGTTAATAATCACCCGGTCAATACGAAAAATTGCGCTGTCGCCGGGCAAAGCGTACTTCCATTTTTCCAGATACGGATGTCCGACATTGGTACTGACCAGGTACATAAATTTCACATTCCGGCTATCCTGACGAAAGGTAGCGATATGTTTGGAATCGGGCGACCAGCGTAAAATAGGTCGATCGCTGTTAATCCAGCCCGCATTATTCGTACCGTATCCATAATACTTTGTGCCATTGAACGTCAGTTGAGTCGGTTTCTCTGTTTTGAGATTTCGCATCCACAAGTTGTTATTTTTGATATAAGCTGCTTTAGAGCCATCCGGGGAAATCACCTCGTTGCGCGATGCTACATAGGTATATTTATTCGTACTGATGTTGTAATTATAAACTGTCCCGGAATAACTAAATCGCATATGCTTGTTATCCGGTGATAAACGGACATCACGCAAATACAAATGATTAGGATCGGTAGATAAGGCATTGGCCAGTTTATTAACGTCAAAAGCCACCTTTGTTTTGCCATTTGAAGGGTTAGCAATCATATATTGGCAACCATTGGCTTTCGTATCGCGGTAAAGCAACCGCCCGCCAGATTGCCATGTGGCATCTGAAATGACATTATGCACAAGTGGTTCTGTATTGGAAGGTAGAAATTTTTTGGCCCTTTTATAAGCCTGCATGATATTTTCATTTTGCTGCGCGAAACATGTATTGGCAGAGAGAAATAGAAGCATACTCAAAGCCAGGATATTGAATAATTTTATTTTCATCGCCTTACTTATTATTGGAAGTGCTTTCATTTATAAGGAGATAAATAGGAAGGATAATGATCTAATTCAACCGTCTTATGTGAAAATATGTAAGATGAGGTGGGGATTATGACATAGATACTGCAAACGTCATGCTCTTGCTGTAACTCCGACAATCGAAATGTAATGTCGAATCAAATGTTTACGATTAGATTTTTCTCTTTAAAACAGATTTCGGAATATCTTGGAGGATTTTTAGAGACTGTATGCTTAATAGTCAGCTACATTGTGGTAAACAGACGGAAACCTTAATAATTTGTGTAAAACATTTTTATTTGCTAAATCAAACTTAGTAATCAACTTCATAGATTTTGGTATGCTTTGCGTTTCTTAAAACAAAAATTGTGTAAGATGAAAAAATATATATTCGGCATCATATTTAGTTTATTTGGCATGTATCTGATGAGTTCATGTTCGGCTCAACATAAGAAATCAAATTCACCAACAAATAATGCAAAGCAACCCAGAATCGTAAATATTGTCAATTTTATTCGTTTAGATGAGCCGAGAAATCCTAACATTACGAAAAATAGGCTCTACAAAACGGTCGTAAAACAAATTAAGCTGATGCGAAAATATAAGTTAAAAGGAACCTTCCTTTTACAGTATGATGCTTTAACCAATCCCCGCTATCAGAAACTGTTAAAATCTCTTCCGGCCGATTCGTTTGAAGTCGGAGCTTGGTGGGAAATTCCGCGTCCTTTTGCAAAAGCTGCCGGACTCAAATGGGGTGGTAAAGGAGAATGGGATCCGTATTCGGCAGAAGATTTTTCCAATGGGTGGCCTCATGCCGCACGTAAAAAACTGGTCGATACCTATATGAAAAAGTTTAAAAGTATATTCGGTCACTATCCCAAAGCGGTCGGTTCCTGGTTTATTGATGCCTATACCTTAAACTACATGTATAAAAAATACGGAATCGTAGTTTCCAGTAATTGTAAAGATCAGATAGGTACTGATGGCTACACATTATGGGGCGGGTATTGGAATCAGGCGTATTACCCAAGTCGAAAAAATGCCTTTATGCCTGCTCAAGATGTTAAAGACGAAATTCCCGTACCCATCTTCCGTATGCTGGGAAGTGATCCCATCCGGCAGTATAGTAATGGATTGGGGACGAAAAGGCAGGGTGTTGTTACGATGGAACCCGTCTATAAATTTGGGGGTGGCGATTCCACATGGGTTCACTGGTATTTTAACCAATTTATTGAGGGACAACCGTTGGCCTTTAATTATGTGCAGACCGGACAGGAGAATTCATTTACGTGGAAGGCGATGGCTTATGGATTTAAAATTCAGTTACCCTTAATTGCTCGATTACGGAATGAAAATAAGGTTCACGTTGAAACAATGTCTGAATCGGGCAGATGGTTTCGAAACCGTTTTAAAGTCACCCCCGCAACTTCGGTTACAGTAAATAAGGATTTGAAAGGCAGCAACCGTAAGACCATTTGGTACGACAGCCGGTTTTACCGGGCTAATTTATTATGGGGACAACACGGCACACTGCGCTTCCGGGATATTCATTTATTTGATGAACACATGGCCTCGCCTTTCCTGAACAAAAAGTCCACATCCGGTAAATTTTCGCTTTTTACACTTCCTCTCGTTGACGGACATCGATGGAGTTCTCAGAAAATGATTGCAGGTCTGAGATTTAAGGCTATACGTCATAACCACGTAATATCAATAAAAGGCGGGGACCCGGTTTTTAAAAGAGCTGGAAAAGAGAAATTACACATTACTTGGTCATTGAAATCATTTAAAGGAATACTTGTCATGGATTTCAATGAACGACAAATTAAAATAACTATGGAAGGAAATACATCCATCAAATGGTTTTTGGATTTAACCACCGCCCCGTCGGCAACGTTACCCTTTAAAAACATAAATAAAAAAGCTATTCATTGCCGGTTTGAAGGGATAGATTATTCAATTAACGCTCCGGCAGGTTCCTTTTCCAAACCCGATGATAGTGCTACGATACAAATGATTCCGGAAAATAATAAATTGGTATTCAATTTGGCTGATACGGGTGAAAACCCAAAAAACGTAAAAGATTAGCCAATCATATTAATTTCTAATAGGAGGATTGGCTTTTTTATAACCATCTAATGATCAGAAAGGTAGAGACTATTATATTAACTTTGGGTTATTTTCCCCTTATATAAAAAACCAATCCTACCCGTTTGATGTGATCTAACAAATCCTGATTTTCTATTTTACTATAGATAGAAAGATCAATTTTATAAGGAAGTAGCAGATCATCCAGCTCATTTTCTATTTGAAAAAGCGTAGTCAAATCCAAATCGTTGCCCATCAATGTGAGATCGATGTCAGATCCTTTTCTATAATTACCTTTAGCCCTTGAGCCATAAAGCAATACTTTTTCTATTTGTGGATATCTAACAAAAACATCCTCTATAGAATTGATAGTTTGATTTTTAAGTCCGTATTTCATTCTTCCCGAAATATATCCCCTTGTTTTCCCGAGCGAAGGGATTCCATTTTATTTCTGAAGGCTTGAAAAATCGGAGTATAATCTTCTATAATTTTTCGGGCAATCTCACTAGCTGTTTCCTCATTATAGGTATGTACAGTACGTTGCCGACTTCTGATTGTTTCCATCCAGGTTTCCCCATTTTCTATCAACCCTTTGTTAAAGGCTTCTCTTATCGCATCCCGCGAACCCTTAATATCCGTATTCCCCTGATAAGCAAAATAATCCTTCATTACATTCCATGATAACTCGTGAGTATATTCAAAAAGCTGGATTAATCCCTGCTCTTCCAAATCGGTTAACTCTCTTTCACCAGCGAGTGATACGCCCTTTTCTAATTGACTAAGAGCTTTATTGAAAATCGAGAGTCGCTGTTCCCAGCGTATATCCTGACCATTCATAATCCAGATTTATGTTAATGGATTCTCCTTAACGTATTTATTTAATTTAATAATATTTCAACATTTACAGGAGTTTTCTAATTTTTATCAGAATTTTTCACTTTAAAAAAAATTCTTAGTGAACAATCATTGATTAGTGAGTAATAAAAAAGCCTATGAATGATTATAATTATTTATCACTCATAGGCTTAATGAAATGTGGGATCGGGCGGATTCGAACCGCCGACACACGGATTTTCAGTCCGTTGCTCTACCTGCTGAGCTACAATCCCGTCTTTCAATTTTCAAAGAGTCGTTAATATAAGACGATTTATTCCTTAAAGAAAGACCTGAACGCTATTTTTTAAAAAAATAGCGTAATTATTAATCAGAATCTATCTGAATATCTTTTATACGCATCTGAAGGGTAGTACGATGATTCCACGTATTTTCTTCCAGCACATAGGCCATATTTAACTCCCCGTTTTTACAAGTTCTGACCAGCGGAAGAAACTCATGCATATTGAATCCGATAGCTTCGAAAACCGCGGATCCGTTTTGTGTCACTCTCAACTTCAAATGCCCATTTCCCACTATCGTTGGCGTTCCGATCACTCGTAATCCATGAGATACAAATATCGGTTTCAGATTTTGTGGTCCGTACGGTTCAAACTGCCGTAAAACTTTCCAAAACCGGGCATCAACCTTACTCAGATCGAGTTCCGTGTCGATGATCAGTTCCGGTTTAAAATCCTCATCATCCAATTGTTCCAGAACGATATTATTGAAACGCTCCCTGAACAAATCCAGCTGATCCGCCATTAATGTGAGTCCGGCAGCATATTCGTGTCCGCCGAATTGCACCAATAAATCATCACATTTCTTCAGTGCATTATAAATATTAAAGCCTTTTATGCTTCTCGCGGAGCCTTTAACCATACCATCAACCGTACTGAGCATGATCGTTGGCCGGCAATATTTATCCACCAAACGGGAAGCCACGATTCCAATAACACCTAAATGCCATTCGGGATTATGCAGTACAACTGAGGAATCGTTATCCATGTCAAACTCATTATCGAGAATGGCCATGGCTTTTTCCATCGTATCCGAATCAATCTGACGCCGGCGAATATTTATCGCCTCGAGTTCATGAGCCCTTGCGTTGGCTTCCTCATCGGTCTCAGCAATCTGAAGTTCGACCGCCGTTGTGGCATCGCCTAAACGTCCGGCCGCGTTAATTCGGGGACCAATGGAGAATACGATCTGCGATGTTCCGATCTTTCCGGGATGCAAATTGATCAGATTCATTAGCGCTTTGATTCCCGGTCGCGGATTGGTATTTAATATTTTAAGTCCCTCACGCATTAAAATGCGATTTTCATCAATAATCGGAACAATGTCGGAGGCAATAGAGACCGCGACCAGATCGAGAAATTTGTAGGCCACTTCTTTCTGCAGACCCAGTTTCATCAATGTGGCCTGAATGAGTTTGAAGGCGACACCCGCACCCGATAACCCGTCAAACGGATATTTACAATCGGGCCTTTTGGGATCGAGTACGGCGAGGGCGTCCGGGATGGTTTCCCCGACCGTGTGATGATCGCATATCACCATATCGATCGCTTTCTCTTTGGCGTAAAGAGATTCCTCGAAAGCGGTGATCCCACAATCGACGGAGATAATCAGTCCCGCACCGATCTCTTCCGCATAATCTATTCCTTCCGGTGATACACCATAACCTTCTTTGAAACGGTGAGGAATATAATATTCCACATCACAACCAAAATCCTTAAGAAAGGTGTACATAATTGATGTAGCCGTCGTACCGTCTACATCGTAGTCACCGTAAACGACAACTTTTTCTCCTTCCCGTACCGCTTTGGCTACGCGACAGGACGCTTTATCCATGTCCTTCATCAGGAAGGGATCATAGATATCTTTTATGTTCGGTCTGAAAAAAGACCGGGCCGTCTCGAAGGTGGAGATCCCCCGAATAGCCAGCAACCTTGCGATGATATCTGGTACTCCGAGCTCCTTTCGGAGCAAAGACACAGCATCCTCATCTTCCGGTTGTGCAAAAACCCAACGGAATGACATAATTCATAGTATTTTTTTTCTTTATCATGAATAGGTTGCCGGCTTTCACACCGAGTAACCACCACACTTATGTGTGTCGATACGGTAAAACAGGTTTACCGCTCCATTTAAAAAAAATTAATTTAAACGTAAAATAGCATAACTGACATATTCCTAATATCAGGATTTATCCGTCAAATAAATCTTACATAAAAATATATACAGATATTCTTTGAATAAAAGGAAAATAACTTATTTTCCACTTAAAAAGGTTTCCAGCGATCTAAAAAATAATTTACTATTAAATACCCTTTTAAATCACCTCTTAAATATATGATAATATTAGTTATTTACTATTAATCAGTTTTATATTTTTATCCTGTTTTATTTTATTTGCGTTAAACATGCATTTTTTTCTAAATATCGAAACATTAAAAATTAGAAATATTTCAGCTTCCATATCGGTTATTATTCCTCTTATAACCCTCTTTTAACTTAATGAATTGGTATCAGAATTAATAAATGAAGCCTATGCAAAACCGTTCTTATGCCCAATATCTGCATTTTCGAGACTTCGAAATCCTCGAATCCCGAAAGGTACTGTGTTAAAAATCAAGTAAAATCTGTATTTTTATTTAAAAGAACATCATTGTCAAAGGACTAATGATGTATCTACGGTAGCCTCGCCTTTGCGTGAGGCTACTCTTTTTTTATGGATGGCTCGCTGGTGGTAGATCTTTTGGGGATTGAAGATTTCTTGTTTGTTCCATAAGCAAAACAGGTAGGTTAACAATTTTTTTTGAATAGCCACATGAGCTTTCATTTT
>DATFMK010000557.1:0-2197 GCA_035267005.1 Balneolales bacterium | reverse complement strand
ATCATTTTACCCGCAATTTTATCAGCGTTTATCTCGTAAGTTCCGTTTTGGATTTGGCTTCTGAGCTGTGATACTTTTTCTTCCCGCACGTCGGGAATATTGTCCAACTGTCTTCGGGCCTCCTGCACTCTTTTGGCAGCGTCTGAAAGAACAACCGTATCCGCCTTTACTGCCGTCTTTTCAGGTTTGTTGTCAGGGGTCCCGACTTTATTTTTATCTTGAACCTGATTCACATAGGCATCAATGCCTATGCCCTGGTTTCCGTTTATTTCCATGTTCGCCTCTCCCTCATAAGAATCTCTGTTACTCTGTTACTAACCTTAACTCAATATCCTATGCCTGTCAAATTTGTTTTCATTTATGTTATCGGTACTTACGGTGCAGACTTTAGCTTTTTTTGATAGGTCTCGCCCGGGGTGATGAAAATTGCCCATTGTATGGCTCTTAACTTTTATCGCATTTTTATACCGTTAAACCACCTTATACGAAGAATTTTAAATGATTGATGTCCTTATTTTAATCCGGATTCTTGACATAGCCACATTGTGGCATTATACTGTATATTCATTAATATAAAATGTACCGGTATTTCTACAATTTATTCCAATTGTGACCGAAGCGAACTAACTTGAAAGAATAGGAATTTCCTTTTTTGGGGACACGGATGAACACGGATTACCAGGATATTAAAAGCTACAAGAAACCAAATATCTGTGGAAATCTGTGAAGATCTGTGTCCTAATTTAACTTGACAGCCTAAATGAAGCAAAAGGGTGGAAACCGTGCAAGCAGAACAAAGAAAACACCGGCGATTTAAAGTTAAGGAGAATGCTTTTGCGGTGATAAATCAGGATCCTGTCAGGCTGGTCCCGATTTTGGACATTGCCATGGGAGGACTAGGTGTGTATGTGAATGACGGAGCCAAGTGGATGAACGATTCGCAGAAACTGGAAATAATGGTGGCCGACTGTAGCTTTTATCTGGATAGCATTCCCTTCGAAATCATTTCTAACTTCAGAGCGTTTCCCGGAGATGCTTCCACTATGCTGAATGGCCGGCGCTACAGCTTAAAATTCGGCAACCTGAGGCCTGTCCAAAAAGCCCGTTTAAAATATTTTATACGAAACTACACGCACGGAGGTTCGAAATTCAAGTTTCTGCGGAAATTCAGCAAACTCCTGCTCCCGACCTGGACAAACAAATACACGGAACAAAACTGCAATCTTGGAATATGGCAAGGCCTGCATTGACCCATGCGCCGACTGGTCCTCATACCTAAATGTCTCACCGGCGCTTCTATCTTCTCCTCATCTCTGATCTGGAATCAAGTCGTTTCTGAAATTACCCACTGTTGATTTATTTTTTTTCAAGACCCTTAATGCGGTAACTTCGCTCACTCCTGAAGAAGAAACATATATCTTGACCCACGCCTATATCCCTGAACATGTTTTTGGGTTGATGATTATATTACCGGATGTTATTCAAAAAAGTATCAGGTTTCCAGGGACCAGCACGCGATGACCATCGACATGCAGAATAGTTCATATGATCCTTATCGAAAAGCGTTGAATACGGCGCTGCGTATTCTGACAAGACGGGATCATTCAAAACACGAACTTTCACAAAAACTGAAGGCGCGGGGTTATGCTGAAGAAGTTATCGATGAAGTTATTTCGAAATGTGAACGGTTCGATTATATTAATGATGAACGAACGGCCCAGGTCTTCATCCGCCGGCTTCAAAGAAAAGGATATGGCCGGAAACGAATTCAATTTGAATTAAATTTGAAAGGATTACGCGGTAAACACATACAGGGTGTCCTTTCCGAAAGCATTTCCGAAGCCGATGAGTGCCAAGGCGCCGAGAAAATTTTTCAAAAGCACGCCAGGCGATTCGATCGAGAAAAGGATGCATTAAAAAGGAAGGATAAAATTTACAGATTTCTTTATGGCAGAGGATTTTCGAAAGCGGTGATCTCGGCGCTTATTAGCAAAATTGGTTAAACAATTTGATTCAAGTTAGTTCGCTTCGCTCACAATTGGAATGTTGGAATCCTGGAATATTGGGCACGCAGTGAAGCTTTAGCGCTATCCTGGGTTTTGGGATAATGGAATTGTGGGTTTAAAGAATCAAAACGAATATAATTGTTTTGATTTTCTCATAATAATGGCATATTTTCTGGGGCAAAAGCAGAAAA
>DATFMK010000556.1:0-6154 GCA_035267005.1 Balneolales bacterium | reverse complement strand
TTTTTACCATTTTTCATCAAATAGTTTACAAAACGCGCAACTTGAAGATCACCAAATTGGGGATCTGTTTTTGCAATCCGCTTTTCTGCTGTTTTTCTTCGCATTTTAGACTACACTAAAATTCATTAATTATTTTTTAGGCCGTTTAGTACCGTATAGACTTCTTCCTTGACGACGTTCATCTACTCCGGCGGTATCTAATGTACCACGAATAATGTGATATCTAACACCAGGTAAATCCTTGACACGTCCACCACGAATAAGTACGATACTGTGTTCCTGGAGATTGTGACCTTCACCAGGAATGTAAGCTGTAACTTCAATTCCATTCGTTAAGCGTACACGAGCAACTTTCCGAAGAGCCGAATTCGGCTTCTTTGGTGTTGTAGTATATACACGTGTACAAACGCCTCTTCTTTGAGGACAATTTTGTAAAGCAGGTGCAGTTGTTTTACTGACCTTACTTTTTCTACCTTTTCTTACTAATTGTTGTATTGTTGGCACTTAATTCTCTGGTTTTGTTTACTGTTTTGTCAGAGCTTGAAAATATAACGAAAGTATATGATCTATTCCAAATTATTTATTAATTAAAGTTCATAAAAAGAGAAATAATCCACTAAAAGTCCTTAAAATGTGTGCGAACTACTCAATTTCGGGGCTATAAATTATAATACTATTATATAACAATATTACAATATCAGTGAATTTAGAACAATTAAAAGGTGTAAGTAAAAAACGTCTGCAAGCGCTAAATCAGTATGGGATTCACAGCCCGACGGATTTATTGCATCTATTCCCAAACCGGCTCATCGATAGAACACGGGTACTTCCCATAGCCCGGCTGCAAGGAACGGGTGATGAGGCAACCGTAATTGGTAAAGTAAGCGACATTTCTATAATCGGTTATAAGAACAAAAAACGTCTTGAAGTAACCATTCAGGATGATACCGGTCGGCTTAAAGGAGTCTGGTTCAGCGGAATTTCATATTTTCAAAAAGTATTCAAAAAGGGACAATTAATTGCTTTTTTTGGTGCGGTTAAGCAATATGGTCGTAATCTGACGATAGCACACCCTAACTATGAAAAACTATCAGACACCTCTGATGTCCGTCAAGTCGCTAATATCCTGCCGGTGTATCCCAGTACCAATTTTTTTAAACGGACCTACATTACGAGTACAATTATTCAAAATTGGAATAGGGAAATTCTCAAAACTCTAAAGATACGTGAATTTATGCCGGAAATACTTTTAAAAAAGCATGGTCTTCCTAAACGGCACGAGGCTTTTCGAATGATTCATCTGCCTGAAAAAACCAGTCATTATTATACAGCTCTGAGGCGATTTAAATTTGAAGAGCTATTTCTGTTTCAACTGAGTATGGCTAAACTGAAACAACATATTAAATCCCAAAATACGGGTCTGGTATTTAATCAGATTGGTAAATTTACACAAACATTTTTCAATGATATTCTACCATTTACTTTAACTGAGGGCCAAATTCATTCTCTATCAGCCATAAAACAGGATCTACGTTCCGGTAAACAAATGAATCGGTTGATTCAAGGTGATGTTGGCGCCGGTAAAACGGTAGTCGCTATTGGAGCGATGTTGATGGCCCTGGATAATGGCTATCAGGCGAGTTTTATGGCACCAACCGAAATATTGGCGGAACAACATTACCGAACACTCAATGAGTATTTATCTCCTCTTGATATTAATATCAGACTCCTCACTGGCAATCAAAAAGCATCTCTGAGAAGGGATATTCTTACGGATATACAGTCGGGAGGTTGTCAGATTGTGGTTGGAACCCACGCAATCATCCAGAAAGAAGTCATTTTTGCCAAATTGGGATTGGCTGTTATTGATGAACAGCATCGCTTCGGCGTCTTACAGCGAGCCGATTTATTAGAAAAGGGAGAACATCCTCATGTACTGGTGATGTCGGCTACCCCAATACCTCGATCGCTTGCCATGACACTGTATGGTGATCTGGATGTCTCTTTCATTAAAGGACTCCCCAAGGGTCGGAAACCTATTAAAACCGCGGTACGAGGCGAGAAAAGTCGTGAAAAAGTATATGATTTTCTAAAAACCACACTCGGTGATGGCGGACAAGCGTATATCGTCTATCCCTTAGTTGAAGAATCTGAAGCTTTGGATTTGAAAGATGCGACTATGGGATATGAACTCATTCAGCAGCGTTTCCCCGAATATTCAGTCGGACTGTTACATGGCCGGATGAAAAACGATGAGAAGGATGAGATCATGCGTGCTTTCATTAATAACGATATCAAAATCCTGGTTTCTACAACAGTCATTGAAGTGGGAGTGGATGTGCCTAATGCTTCGGTCATGATCATTGAACATGCTGAGCGGTTCGGACTTTCACAGCTTCATCAGCTCCGGGGACGTATTGGACGCGGATCACGCCAGAGTTATTGTATTTTGATGGCGGATGTGAAACAAAGTAAAGAAGCCAAAATACGTCTCAAAACGATGGCGGAAACTAATGATGGCTTTAAAATTGCGGAAGTTGATTTAAAATTACGGGGTCCGGGTGATTTTCTGGGAACCAAACAAAGTGGTCTGCCCGATTTTAAAGTGGCGGATATTTTAAAGGATCAGGAGTTACTTGCTTTAGCCAAAAATGAAGCCACCGAACTCATAAAAAAAGACCCGGAACTTAAAGAACCGGGCCATCAAAGCTTAAAAGAGGTTTTTATTCCCTATTTTAAGGAGAAATCTCATTTTTATAATCTTACCTGAGAAAACCTTAAATGAATTGAAGTTTAACTTTTCACAAGCATCTAAATCATTGTTTAGATTTATCGAAACGTTTACGTTCGTTATGATCGAGATATAACTTTCGAAGTCGCAGGCTTTTGGGCGTAACTTCTAGCAATTCGTCGTTATCAATAAACTCGATACATTGCTCTAAACTCATTTTCTTTGCTACAGCGATTTTGACACTGTCAGCCGTTTGAGCCGCTCTGTGATTGGTCAGGTTTTTCTTTTTGGCGATATTGATGACGATATCATCCGTGCGATTATTTACACCGACGACTTGTCCCATATACACCGAATCGCCAGGCTCCACAAAGAATTCTCCCCGGTCCTGAGCACCTTCCAGAGCATATCCGGTCGTATTCCCGTTTTCCAGAGCGACAATCGCGCCTCGATTTCGTCCCGGAATTTCGCCTTTATACGGTTGATATTCATAAAATTGCTGGTGAGCAAGACCGGTACCACGAGTATCGGTAAGCATCTCACTTCTGAAACCAATCAATCCCCGGGATGGTACATGAAACACAAGTCTCGAATTATCACCTTCCTGTCCCATCGACTGCATAATTCCCTTTCGCTGGAGAAGGTTATCAATAATTTTGTTACTGTATTCTTCAGGTACGTCAATTACTACTTCTTCGACCGGTTCATATTGTTTTCCATCTATCTCTCTAAATATAACTTCCGGACGGGATACGGCAAACTCATACCCTTCACGGCGCATGGTCTCAATCAAAATGGATAACTGAAGTTCCCCGCGTCCCGATACGCGATACACATCCGGATTTTCAGTCGATTCTACCCTTATAGAAACGTTTGTTCTGGTTTCCTTCTCGAGACGATCGTTGATCATATTGGCTGTAACATATTCGCCTTCCTTTCCGGCAAACGGTGAACTGTTGACCCGGAAATACATCGCGATGGTCGGCTCGTCAATATCATAATAATCGATGGGAGTGAGATCAGAAGTATCGGTCAGAGTATCCCCGATCCGGACTTGTTCGTAACCCGCTAGCGCAATGATATCGCCAGCTTTAGCTTCTTCGACGGGATCCCTTTTTAATCCTTTAAATGTAAATAATTTCGTTGCTCTGGCTTTTTCTTTTAAATTGGCTTTTCGATCAAGTAGGGTCACTTCCTGATTTTGTTTGATGATTCCCTGTTCAATCCGGCCAACGGCAATTCTTCCGACATAATCATTCCATTCGATGTTACTAACCAACATCTTGAATGGCGCGTCATAATTAACATCTGGCGAAGGAACATGTTCAAGGATTTCTTCGAACAAGGGATATAAATCCTGATCTTCTTCCTCTAATTCTCTTTTACACATGCCATCTTTACCGACAGCATATAACACGGGAAAATCAAGCTGTCCATCTTCCGCTTTCAGATCCACAAAAAGATCAAATATCATATTTAACACTTCATCGGGACGCGCATCTTTACGATCAATTTTATTGATCACTACAATTGGTTTATAACCGAGTTTCAGTGATTTTCTTAAGACAAAACGTGTTTGCGGCAATGGTCCTTCAGCGGCATCAACGAGAAGGATTACGCCATTGACCATTTTAAGGATTCGTTCGACTTCTCCACCAAAATCAGCGTGACCCGGTGTATCGACTATATTAATTTTGACATCTTTCCAATAGATGGCTGTATTTTTTGCCATAATCGTGATTCCACGCTCCCGCTCAAGATCGTTGGAGTCCATGACACGATCAACGACTTCCTGATTTTCACGGAAGGTACCACTTTGTTTCAACATCTGATCCACTAAAGTCGTTTTACCGTGGTCGACGTGAGCAATTATGGCAACATTTCTTATATCCATTCCAATCTTTCTATTTATCAAATTTTGTGAAGACTCGTAATATACACTTTTTTTCTCTTCTAAGTGAATAGTCAAGTTAACATTTTGTTAATTTGTCTGTATTTATAAACGACTCAAAACGCTAACAAGTATATAAAAGAAGACTTTGCAAAATCATCTTTTGGACCAATATCGTCGTTATCGGAATTTTAAAATCCCTTTGATCTTGATATTAACCCAGATCCTTGTTTACAAAGTCTTCAAAAATTTTTTATGATGAGGATTCTCTCTATTTGAACAGATTGAATGATTTATCCTTATTACATTGTTGGGTAACCCAAGAGCAGTATTTAAAAAGAGCATTTACTTATCAATTATGGATCTATCAATTATAAATCAGAGATTTATTGTTTGTGGAGCAAGCAGCGGTTTGGGTAGAGCCATTGCGGAGAACCTGTTGGAGGAAGGTTCACAGGTTATTGCTATCGCCAGAAGAGCCAATCTCTTGCAGGAATTGCAAAGTAAGTATGGGAAGGAAAAAATAACGGTTATTCCCGGTGATCTAAGAAATGAAAATACGATACGGGGGATTGAAGAAAATGCCAAAAAGTATGTCATACATGGTATCTTGCTGAATGCAGGTGGACCTCCGGCCAAAAAGGCCATCGAAACGACGATGGACGATTGGGATGAGGCTTATCATTTAGTGATGCGGTGGAAGATTAACTTGACCAAACGGTTACTGCCATACCTTATGAAACAGGAATACGGACGTATCCTATTCCTTGAAAGCCAATCGATTAAACAACCGGTGGAAAGTCTGGTACTGAGTAATGCTTACCGTGCCGGAATTGCTGGTTTTGCAAAGACACTGGCACTCGAAATAGCGTCTTCAGGTGTTACTGTAAATATTATCGCACCCGGTTCACACGATTCTCCGGCTATTGAAAGAGTCATCCAAAAAGCAGCTGAGCAACAAGGGATTTCCTATCAGGAAGCTCAAAAAAGATTGGAAGATAATATCCCTGTAAAACGGATAGGTAAACCCGGAGAATTAGCAAAATTAGCCGTTTGGATGCTTTCTCCGTTATCGGGATATATGACGGGACAGATTATTAATCATGATGGGGGATTCAATAAATCACTATTTGGATAAATTTATTTGGAATAAACAGAATAAACATTATGCCCTGGTATCAAAAGAAAATACGATTAAAGCGTAGAGCTCGCGGTTTTCATCTCATAACTAACGAAATATTAGATCAATTCCCTGAAATACAAAATATTCAGACGGGTTTGGCCAATATCTTCATTCAACACACAAGTGCCAGTCTGACCATTAACGAAAATGCGGATCCAACGGTCAGAGAAGATTTTGAGACCTATTTTACACGAGCAGTTCCGGAAGATATGTCGCTTTACCAACATACTCTGGAAGGTCCGGATGATATGACCTCACACATCAAATCATCCATACTGGGATGTTCTTTATCGATTCCGGTAACTAACGGACAATTCAATCTTGGTACCTGGCAAGGGATTTATTTATG
>DATFMK010000555.1:0-2224 GCA_035267005.1 Balneolales bacterium | reverse complement strand
AATTAACCCATAAGGTCGCTCGATAGACCGTTGTAAAACATCCAGATTCCGATCACTCAGTCCGATTTCATCCAATTTGAGCGTTCCGGATTTGGTCAAAATTCGCAATACCGCGTCTTCAAATCTGCCGGCCGTCGGCATGGTGGACATACGAAGTTCAAATTCCGGTATGCCCTTGCGCTTTAAGCGAATTTTCCCGTCCTGGGGCAGGCGTCGCTCGGCGATGTCAAGATCAGCCATGATTTTCAGGCGCGAAACAATTGCCGGCGCCATGGCATTGGGAACTTGAATATATTCATGGCAGACCCCATCGGTTCGAAATCGAATGGTGGTTTTGCGGGTGACGATCGAAGGTTCAACATGGATATCGGAGGCTTTGTTGCGAAATGCGGTCACCAGAACCTGATCCACGAACTTGACCACCTGGCTGGAAGATTCATCCATACCAGTAACGTCTTCTTCAATTTCTTCCTCTTCTTCAAAAACCACATCTGGAATAATGTCATCCAGGTCTTCCATAAAATCTTCACTGACATTTTCCGCTTTTGGATCAAAGAAATGGTTGATAAATTTTTCAATATCCTCTTTGATACCCACTGAAAAATTAATCTCTTGATTGTTCATCAAAGCTTTTACATAATCAGTTTTTTGAAGGTCCCGAGGATTATCAATCAGGATTTCAATACCGGTTTTATCCCATGATATAGGTAGCCATAAACTGTTAATTAAGAATGGTTTTTTTAATTTATTAATCAGTTCAAATGGCACCGGCAATTCTGGGTCAAATTCTCTAAATGGGCAGCCGTAATATTCTGAAAGTGACTTTCCTACTTTCACTTTTTTGATATTAAAACGATCTATTAAAACAAATTCGACACTTTTGTTTATCTTTTTTGCTATTTCTAAAGCTTCCTTCAATTGGTTTGTGGTGACTAATTTGGTTTTTATCAAGTAATCGTATTTTGAACTGTTTGCGGTATTTGACTTGAGCGTATTGAGTTTATTTTTAATTTGCACATTTTTCGGATCGATTTTAGCAGCCGCCCCGTATAGCTCAAGTGCCTGATCTCGCTGATTTCTTTTTTCCAACTCGGTGCCGAGCCAGAATTGGATGAGAGAAAGGTCTTGATCATTCAGATTATGTTTGTAAATGATTTTGAATGCTTGATCTGAAGCTTCTCGTGAGGAGTTTGTTTCCAGAAGACAGACTAAATAGTCTTTGATTGTTTCAACAAGTGAAAAATTAGGATTTAATTGACAAACTTTTATTAAATTTTCAGATTGAAGCAATTTTTCATATTCATCAACTGCCTCTTTTATAAGGCCAAGTTCCTTAAAGGCTAAAGCTTTATCGACGATTGAAGCCGCGTCGTCATCATGTGCCATAGAGCTTTTTATAGTCACAACATCATCAGATGAAATCTCCTGGCCTTCGCTATCTTCCAAATTCGCCAGCTCTTTTTGTATTTGATCTATCTTGTTTTGAATGAAATTAAAGCTCTTTTTGTCCTGATCCGGAATTAATGTAAGTGTCTGTTGGTAAATGCTGAGGGCTTCGTTGAACAGTCCCATGGAATGACAGGTTTTTGCCTCATTTAGTTTGAGTTCAAACTCAGATGTGTTGAGATTTTCATGCGCATTCAGCATTTAAAATTTTCCTTTAAAAAAAATGCTCCCAATTTCTGAGATTGGATATCTGATTTAAAAATTTTTTATAATTACAAATAAATATCGTCATATTTGGTTAAAATCTTTAAGAATTTCTTGACATCGTAAAATTTTGCGCTGATTAATATTTTTTCAATCCAAGAATTGAAGACTATTTTTAACGAAAATTCAGTTACTTTCTTTTCAAAGTTACACAACAAGAAATGTGTTTTGGTATTTTTCCAAAATTTTTATTGGGAGCCTGAAAATATTGTTTTTATCAATAGTAACGTTTTTAAATATCGATTCTTCAAACTTTGTTTCCCTGAGATTAGCGCCCTGTAAATTGGCTGCTTGAAGATTACAATTTTTTAAGTTTGCGTCTTGAAGGTTTGCGCCACTGAGGTTGGCAGACTGAAAATTTGTCTGTTGTAAATCGGTTTGCAAAAAATTTGTGTTTTTAAGGCTCGCCTCACTGAGATTAGCGCCTTGAAGGTCAGCGCAGTTAATACTCGCAGATTCAAGGTTAGCACCATGAAAATCTGCTCCTTTAAGGTGAGCATACCAAAAATTTGTG
>DATFMK010000554.1:0-3251 GCA_035267005.1 Balneolales bacterium | reverse complement strand
ATAACCGGTATTGTCAATTTAGGTGAAAAAACAACCCGGCTCATTTTCTTAAAGGGAAATCAAGTCTGGTCGGTTACTCCGCTAATTAATGAAGGCACAAAATCCAAAAATGTTTTAAGTACGGTTTATAGTAAGATTTTATTTCAACTCGATACCAGTGAATTACCCAGCCTGGAAAGAATCGTGATTACTAATAATGTACTGGGGGATAGTGCGTTAACATTTTTCAAAAAAAATTTTACAGATATAAAAGTAGAAAATTTAAATTTCGACGATCGGCTTTTAACTTATGAGTCCGATCTGAAACACATTGTACCGTCTTATACAAGTGCCATTGCACTTGCATGGGCTGCAGCCGGGTATAAAAATGAGGCGTATAAATCGTATTCCTTTTTGCCGGGTTATATCGTTGATCGTCAGAAAGTATTTAAATTACAGTGGCACGGAGTGTTATTCTTATTGTTGATCGCCTTTATGCCGGCTTTATTCAATTATCTATACAAAAATAACCTTAAAACGATAAATTCGCTTCAAAGTGAGATCCTACGGACGGATAATCAAATTAAAAATGTACGGCCGCTTGTTATTGGGGTCAATGATTTAAGTTCGAAATACAATCAGATAAATCAACAATTAAAGAGGCTGGATGCCTTAAACAAAGGTACAGATAAATGGGGAAAAACGCTTTCTCTGGTAAATAATGGAGTGGCCCAGGTCAATGGTTGTTGGATAATCAATATGAGAAAAGTAAAAGATGGATTATTGATACAGGGGTATAGTTTATATAGAAGTCGCATTCCAAGATTCACGGATCTGTTTTCTAAAGCGAATCTGCAGGACGTTCATGTTGGGAAGATGAAGGGTAAAAAGGTCTATAAATTCACTGTAATGGTTCAAAAAGTACTGAATGATAAAACTGATTAATTCTATCATTTAATTTAAAAGGCACAAAAATGGTTGAGGCTATATGTCTTATGCAATAAGAAATACCATCATACTTATTATAGTATCAGCTGCCATGATGGCGGGGGGCTGGAGTTATATTCATTTTGTTCAGGAGAAGCAGATATCAGAAATGAAGGTGATTCTCCGTAAAAAACAACAGAAATTACAAAATGATAAGGGGATTGCTGATCGATATAATAATGTCATTAATGAACTGGCAAAGAAAAGGTTAGAACTTAAAAGCTTTAACAAAACAATACCTGTCGCTCTTAACGGAAATAAATTATACGATTATTTAAACATGATCCGGTCAGGGGGAGATAATTTGGACATCAATTTCACCTATCTGAAGAATCAGAAAGTACCCGACAAAGACTACGGTATTGTAAAAGCCAATATCTCCGGACAGGGGAACTACAGAGATTTATATCGATTAATATCCAATATTGAGACGAGTAGTCCGATCGTGAAAATACATAATCTGGTTGTTAATCCTATTGACAAACAGAATAAATATAGTGATGTGAATTTCACCTTTGAAATTGATGGGTACTACAGTGATTCTCAAAAAGGGAATGAAATATCATCAAAAATCGTCCAAAATCAATTAAAAATTGTTAGGAATCCATTTTATCCACTGATTAGAGGCATTAAACCGAATACATTCGATCGGCCCGATGTTGAGAAAAGTAAACTTGTTGGTATAGGAAAAAATGTGATCTATATCATTGATCAGCATGGTAAAGTGAGAATTCTCCATATCGACGATAAAGTTTATCTGGGTAAGCTTGTTTCTGCGAGTATAAAAAAACAAACGGCTACTTTTGCATTAAACAAAGGAGGGATAGCCGATACAGTAGTTTTGAAATTAAATTCATCCGAAAATAAACAAAATTAAAATAATCCCATGCGCAAAGCCTATATTATCATCTTCTTAATGCTACTTGTGACAAGCATTAATTGTAATACTGTACAAGCACAGGATAATCAGGTACCTATTAAAGTGCGGAATAGCCCTAATGAAATCATAACTTTGAGTAAAGAAATGACTTTTGCTCAGGCTATAGATGTGCTTAATACGTATGCCCAAAAATTTGCCAATAAATTCATCGTAAATAATACGAAAGTAAAGGGGACGGTTGGAGTAAGCCTTCCAGCCATGAATTGGCGGGATGCGTTAAAATACCTGGCCCAAATAAAAAATATTGATCTCGTTGAACACGATAAATATTTCGAATTGGATCCGCCTCAGGTAAAAAAAGAGTCACCGGAAAAGAAAGCCAAACAAAACGAAGGGGTTACAACTCAAACGCGTGAAGTTCGGATATCCGCTACTTTTTTTGAAGGCGATAAAAAAGTATTACGGGAATTAGGTATCGACTGGTCAACGTTCAAAGATGGGATCGTTCAGGTAACGAATATTGGGGCACAAAATGTGACACAGAATGTTTTCAGTGCACAAACACTCAAAAATTTTGAAATTGGTCACACTGGTATTAAGGTAAATGCATTATTTAAAACGTTTGAAGCGAATAATTTAGGTCAGATTTTAGCGCGACCGACGATTAAAGTTATGCAGGGAAAAGAGGGACACATACAAGTCGGACAGGATTTTTCTATCAATCAACGCGATTTTTCAGGAAATGTGGTGAGCAAGTTTTTTAGCACGGGGACCATACTGACCGTGACACCCTATATTATAACTCAACATGATACCACATTCATATACATGAAAGTTCATGCAGAACGGTCAACCGCACAACCCGATCCGGTTAGTACCATTGTAAATAAGCAAACCGCTGATTCGGATATCATGCTATTAAGTGGAGAATCGACGGTAATTGCTGGATTGTATAATACAGAAACGGATAAAATCCGGAAAGGAATACCATTTTTAAAGGATTTACCACCCTGGTTTTTTGGATTGCGGTATCTGTTTGGCTACACATCAAAACAATATATAGAAAAAGAGCTGGTCGTGATTATCAAAGCAACCATTGATCCTGGCTTAAAACAACGGTTTGCACAACAAAAATTAACAACCGAAGAATTGCTTAAGCAAGCAAGAAAGAATATGAAAAAGGATCAATAAAGAATTTATCGGGAGGGAAAAATATACCCGTCGGAAGTCCAAAAAAATATACAGATGTATGATTGTTAATTACTTTTGGAATCTGACGGGTATTTTTATGCCCTGGAATTTCCTCTCGTTTATAATTTTATCCTCGTTTATCCTCGAATCCTCGTTAATCCTCGTTCCCAAAGTCCCTTTGGGAATGCCAACCGGGAAGCTCTGCTTCCTATAA
>DATFMK010000553.1:0-8736 GCA_035267005.1 Balneolales bacterium | reverse complement strand
TTGCTCTATAATTCCTTTGATTAAATCTGTGGCTAATTTCATTTATATCGAAATACTATACCTCGAAAAAAGCTAATGCAATCTTACAAAATGCCTAACAAGCAAGTAATTAGCCGTATCTTGCAACCAACAACCAACTATTTTGTCTCGGTGTACGCTTTCGCTCCCCAAATCTTATTTGTGTATTCCATGATCGTTCGATCCGATGAAAATTTGCCGACACGAGCCGTATTCAGAATTGCTCTTTTACGCCATACTTCAGGTTGCTGATAAATATTCTCAGCTTCCTGTTGCTTGTTGATATAACGCTTATAATCGGCTAATACCATGAAATAATCATTTTCCTGTAAGAGCGCTTTTAAAACCGGATGGAATAAATCTTCTTCATTGGGACTAAAGAAGCCATTTTGAATCTGATCGAGGGCTTTTTTCAATTCTTCGTTGTTATTGTAATATTGTGAAGCGTCATAGCCTTCCCGTCTCATTTTCTCAATTTCTTCTACTGTATGACCAAAAATGAAGATATTTTCATCGCCAACCTCTTCTCTGATTTCGATATTGGCTCCATCGAGTGTTCCGATCGTTAATGCGCCGTTAAGGGCGAATTTCATATTGCCGGTACCGGAGGCTTCCATTCCTGCTGTTGAAATCTGCTCGGATAGATCGGCTGCAGGGATCATCAATTCGGCGAGAGTAACACTGTAATTGGCCAGGAAAACTACTTTCAGTTTATCACCAACATCAGGATCGTTATTGATCTTTTCCGCTACACTGTTAATCAGTTTAATGTGCAATTTAGCCATCGAATAACCCGGTGCCGCTTTCCCTGCAAAGAGCATGGTACGTGGCTGAAAAGGAGCGTCGGGATTCGTTTTAATACGATTATAGAGGGTTACCGCATGTAATAAAGACAGTAACTGACGTTTGTACTCATGAATCCGTTTAATCTGGATGTCGAACATAGAATCCAGGTTAAGCACGATATTCTGACGTTCTTTAACGTAATCTGCCAGTCGTTTTTTGTTCTCTGATTTTACCTGAGCGAATTTTTCCTGAAAATCTTTATCGTCTGCTTTGTCTTCGAGTTGCTTCAACTCATCAAGCTTCGTAATCCATTTATCTCCGATTTCACTCGAAATCAAATCCGATAATTTAGGATTACATTGTTTCAGCCATCTGCGCGGTGTTATACCATTAGTGATATTGATGAATTTATCATTCCATAATTCATAAAAATCACGGAATAAGGTTTTTTTCAGGAGATCCGAATGAAGTGCGGAAACACCATTTACTTTATGAGAACCTACAATACCCAGTGTGGCCATTTGAATGCTCGGCTGTTCTCCCTCGCTGATAATCGACATTCTGCGAATACGGTTGATATCTTCGCCAAAATTATCCCGGACTTTATTTAAAAAGCGATTATTGATCTCGTATATAATCTGTATTTGACGGGGAAGAAGCGTACGCATAAGCGAAACCGACCAATTTTCCAGTGCTTCCGGCATGAGGGTATGATTCGTATAGGCTACCGATTTACTGACGATATCCCAGCTTGTTACCCAATCCAGCCCTTCTTCGTCGAGAAGAATCCGCATCAGTTCAGGAATGACCAGATTCGGATGCGTATCATTACATTGAATGGCTACTTTATCCGGAAATTTCCGCCAGTCGTTATGTTTCTTTTTAAAGCGAGCGACAATATCCTGTAAAGTAGATGAAACCAGGAAAAACTCCTGTTTTAAACGCAATTCCTGTCCGACAAAAACTTTATCATTAGGATATAAAACACGGGAAATATTTTCTTGTAACTCTGTATCTTTGATGGCATCGATATATTCGCCTTGATTAAAACAATGCAGATCAATGGCTTTTGAGGATTCTGCTTTCCACAAACGTAGATTATTTACCACGTTGTTATTGTAACCGGGAATGGGGGTATCGTATGCCAGTGCCAAAACGGCTTCCGCATCTTCAATCCGGTAACGCAGGCGTCCTTCTGAATCCGTATAGGGAACCGAACGTCCGTAAAAATGTACCGGATAAGCGATCAACGGCCGGACCACATCCCAGGGATTTCCGTATCGAAGCCACAAATCGGGCGATTCAACCTGATAGCCGTTTATGATCTTTTGGTAAAAAATACCGTAGTCATAACGAATGCCATAGCCATAACCCGGAATACCAAGTGTCGCCATTGAATCCAGAAAGCAAGCGGCAAGACGACCTAACCCGCCATTACCTAAACCGGCATCCCATTCCGCATTTCGAAGTTTTTCATAATCCAGGCCAATATCATCGAGGGCTTCTTTGGCCGTATCAAGCAATCCCAAATTGATCAAAGCGTTATCGAGTAACCGTCCGATCAGAAATTCCATTGATAAATAATAAACGCGTTTTACATCCCGATCGTAATAACTTTGCTGGGTCTCAATCCATCGTTGGTGTAATCGATCAGTTACCGCAAGAACCAGGCTACGATAATGATCCCAGTCTGTAGCTGAATATTCGTCTTTTGAAAGTGTAAAACGTAAATGTTGTTCGATGTCTGCTTTTAAAGATTCGACATCATTACCGGTTCTCGGGTCAATGGTATTCGTATTTGCCATCAGATAAAAATTTAAATGTAAGATTGTAAAATCGGGGATTACATATAATACTCACCGCTTTATACAATGTAAGCGCTGACATTAATTTGAGAGTTCCATTTGTTTAAAGTCATTGTGGCAGCTTTCAAAATAAAATCCTCCAAAAAGATTAAAATGGTAAATAATTAACTATTACCAAAGTGAAATTTCAACAATCTATTTAATCCGCATTTTTTAAGTAAGTATTCGGGATTAATCACAACAGAAATTTTTGATCAATAATACGGGTTAAGACAAACGGTAAATTCCTTTATCCGGTTTAAAATCAGGTCGTGTCAGATTGGCGGTCATATCATATTCCAGTAACATGCGATAAGCATGATTAGCTACAAATTCCTGCTCAAACAAGCCATAAATAGAAGAGCCACTGCCGCTCATCGAGGCATAGATGGCTCCAAAATCGTATAACTGGTCTTTCACATTCCCGATCATAGGATGTTGATACATGACGATCGGTTCCAGATCATTCAGCAGTAAATATTGCCATTCATCCATTTCTTTATTTGTGAGCACATCAAGTATCTCGAAATCATGATTTGGATTGGTTTCACAATATTGATAAGCTGTGGCGGTATCACTTTCGAAATTAGGATAAACCGTGACAATCCAAGCGGATGGCTGAATAGGAACCAGGGTCAGATCGGTGCCAATTCCGGAACCAATAGCTGGTTCATTCTTGATAAAAAGAGGAACATCCGCACCTAACTGTTTACCGAGGTCGATCAGTGCCTCATCGGAAAGGTCTAATTCTTCAATTTTATTCAGCATACGCAAGGTTAATGCGGCGTCACTGCTGCCACCTCCCAAACCGGCACCAACCGGTATTTTTTTATTGACGGAAATCAGATATCGTTGCTTAAGTCCGATTTCTCTTTCCAGGAGTCTGTAAGCTTTCATGATCAGATTGGATTCATCGACGGGGACCGAATTATCTGAAACAGATAATTTTATTTCATCCGATGCCTGTATTCGAAATTGGTCGCTCCAATCGATAAAACAAAATCCGGTGGTAATGTCATGATATCCATTGGGCAGGCGTTCATTGACATGCAAACCAAGATTAATTTTAGCATAGGCACGAGCGGTATAAATAGTGTTATCAGGCATCAGTCTTTCAAAAATTGGTCCTTAATCTTCATCATATAATCAAAAGCCGCGTTGTGTTCGTTGGGAATGTCCCCATTTAAAATAGCCTCTTCAATAGCTTTTTTAATTTTACCAACAACAGGTCCGGTTTTGATATTTAATGCTTCCATAATTTCGCGTCCATTAACCGGAGGCTGCCAGTTTCGCAAACGATCTTTCTCTTCAACTTCTTTCATTTTCTTCTCCACACGATCGAAGTTATTGAGATATTGAAGCACTTTACGATCATTCTTACTGGTGATGTCGGCCCGGCATAAGGTCATTAAATCGTCGATATCGTTTCCCGCTTCAAACAACAAACGGCGGATGGCACTGTCGGTCACTTCATCACTCACCAACGCAATGGGACGAAGATGCAGTCGGACAAGCTTTTGAACGTATTTCATGCGATCATCCAAAGGGAGACCTAATCTGCGGAATATTTTGGGAGTTAATTTCGCTCCAATTGCGTCGTGACCATGAAAAGTCCACCCGGCTTGCGGATCAAAACGCTGGGTCATCGGTTTGGCTATGTCGTGCATAATAGCTGCCCAGCGAAGCCAAATATTATCCGAGTTCTCTGCCGTATTATCCAATACTTTGAGGGTATGCCAAAAATTATCCTTATGCCGAATTTTATTAATTTCTTCGACGCCGTGCAGATTATGCATTTCCGGAAAGATCAGTTTTAACAGGCCAGTGTTGAACAACAGAGCGAAACCAATGGATGGTTTATCGGTCATTACCATTTTGTTGATTTCATCGATAATACGTTCTTTGGAAACAATTTTAATTCTTTCCGCTGTTTTTACGATCCCTTCATAGGTTTTGTCCTCTATCTTGAAATTTAATTGAGTTGCGAATCGAATGGCCCGGAGCATCCGAAGAGGATCATCATCGAACGTCGCTTCCGGATCGATGGGAGTGCGGATAAGCTTATTTCGCAAATCTGATAATCCGTCAAAAGGATCGTGTAATTCTCCAAAATCATCTTTGTTCAGAGACCAGGAGAGGGCGTTGATGGTAAAATCTCTGCGAAGCTGATCATCCCCTAATGTTCCGTTTTCCACGATCGGCTTTCGGGAATTGCGCCGGTAACTTTCCTTACGTGCACCGACGAACTCCAAAACCAGTCCGTTGGTTTTAACCTGGGCTGTCCCAAATTGTTTAAAAATGGATAATTTACGTGTTTTTAGTACCCGGGCTACCCTGCGGGCCAATGTAATACCCGAGCCTACAGTGACAAAATCAATATCAAATTCTCCATGATTTTGAATCCTGTTGAGATAAAAATCTCTGACATATCCTCCAATTACATAGACTTCCTGACCAATTTCTTCTGCGGCTTTTGATATTTTTTTAAAAACTTCGAGATGTTTACGATCAATCGCGTTCACTTCCAATGTTCCTGCTTCCTGATTCAAAACTGGTAATAAATTGATATTAGTTGGATAAAAAGCTGTTTAATAAGAATAGGCTTACGTGATTTTAGGATAAAAATAAGAGGTCTAATTTACCCTCTTATTCTATCCTCATATAAAATATTAATTTATAGTGGAATGATCACCCAGATGGGCTTCTCCTTTAAAATCATTCACAGTAACATGATTCCCGATCGTTGTATTATCCAGCTCAGAATCAGATATGGTAGTTTCATCGAGGACAATACTCTCTTTTACCGTGCTGTTTGTGATTTTTGTTCCATTACCAATGCTGGTATGTGGTCCGATTGTTGCATTTTCCAAAGTGACATTTTTACCTATAAATACCGGTGGGATAATTTTTGAACCGGGGTATTTACTTTCATCATAGGAATGTTGCTCTTTGTCGATAATAATTTTAGTTGTATCGAGCCAGGCGGGTAACGTTCCGCAGTCGAGCCATTCATCAACCGTAGCTGATTTGAAAACATTTCCTTTCTTAAGTAAACGATCAAGTGCATCGGTCAACTGATATTCATCGCCGTGACCAGTGATATGATTATCGAGTAAATATTTAATTTCTGCTTTAAGGTCTTCTCCCTTTTTAAAATAATATACTCCGATAATGGCGAGGTTAGAAATCGGTTCGGACGGTTTTTCCACAAAATCGGTGATCTTTTCTCCCTTATGAACCGCAACACCAAATCTGGAAGGATCTTCCACTTCTTTAAGCCAAATGACACTGTCGGCATCTTCCACTGAAACTTTGCTATCGGTATCGAAGATGGTATCGGCGAAAACAATGATGACTTCACCATCTAAAGCCTGCTCTGCGCAATATACGGCGTGAGCGGTTCCAAGAGCTTTATCTTGTTTGAAAAAAGTGGCTTTCGCATTATGTCGGGCGCTCATTTCCCGAAGTGCTGTTTTAACATCCTCTCCAAAATCTCCTAAAATAAATACGATTTCATCAATGTCCCGGTCGAGTGTTCGGGCAAACGTTTGGATAATACGTTCTACAATCATGGTTCCTGCTACCGGAAGCAGGGGTTTCGGTGTCGTATGTGTATGGGGGCGCAAACGTGTGCCCCGACCTGCCATTGGAATAATTAATTTCATAAATTGTTTTCTTTTTGTTTAGTAGTTAACAATTCGGCTGTAAAGATAGTATAAGTTGTTATATTTAGCGACCTGAAGTACACTTCTGTTGCAAGAAAGTACAAAACGGGTATTTTGCACGTAGTAGTATAGTTATCAACCAATCAACAACGAAGAATATAAAATAAACATTTTGGTCTGGTATTTTACAGTAATCGACGCCCTCGCCATTATCTTTGTATTAATAATGGCACGCCGCCTTATATATCGCGGACGCTTTTTCCTTCACCGGTTTCAATTAAGTGGCTATAAAAGACACGAGTTTTGGCATTGGATGAAGGATAATTGGACAGAGTATGTTATTACATACGAGCATGGGTTGCTTAATCTTCTCATTTTAGTTCTTTTTATTTTCTTCCGGAACGAGTTAACCGAATCGATCGTAACGGTTATCATTTTTATTTTTGTCCTGTTTTGGATGGGGCCGGTTAGGGCCTATCGCAGCAGAGAAAAGAAACCACTGGTCTTTACTCCGAGAATGACTCGCTTATCGATTGCTTTTGCCATTTTATCGGTATTGCTGCCAGTGTGGGGAAGTAATATAACTTACCAGTTCGGCGGCATCTATTTTGATATTTATTTACTTGCTTTTACGTGGATAATCGGTGATATATTATTGCCTTTCTGGTTAATTGCAGCAGCTACGTTATTGCAGCCGCTGGAGACACATTTTCAGGAGGGATTCAAGAAGTTAGCCAGGAAAAAGATCGCATCCATGCCCGATTTGACGGTGATTGGAATTACCGGCAGTTACGGAAAGACTAGCACGAAGTTCATGATTCGGGATCTCTTAAAAGAGCGCTACAATGTTTGCACGACTCCGGGCAGTTATAATACCCCGATGGGAATCTGTAAAGTGATTAATAACGATTTGCAAGCCAATCATCAGGTGCTGATTCTTGAGATGGGCGCTCGTTACGAAGGAAATATCAAGGAACTTTGTGATATCGCACAACCGGATATTTCAGTGGTTACCAATGTAGGGATTGCTCACCTCGAGACATTTGGATCACAAAAAGCCATTCAAAAAACAAAAGCCGCCATAATTGAAAATCTTGTTCCGAATGGAACAGCAGTGATTAATGCCGATGACCCTCTCGTGCGGGAAATGGTTGATTTGCGTGATGATATTACCGTGATAGAAACCGGTTTGGAAAACGGTGACATTAAAGCATCCGAAATTTCGTATTCTGTTGACGGCTGCTCATTCCGGTTATCCATTGAAGGAAGAGAGGACGAGATTGTACAACTACCACTTTTAGGTAAACATAATGTTCAAAATCTGCTTCTGGCTATTGGTGTGGGTAAAAAATTGGGCATTCGTCTGAAAACGATGATATTAGCAGCACAAAAAATTACGCCTGTTGAGCATCGGCTGGAATTAAAGAAACAGAATTCCATTACTGTAATCGACGATGCCTTCAACTCTAATCCGGTTGGAGCACAAAATGCCGTTGATATTCTGTCTCAATTCAATGGCGGGCGACGAATAATCGTTACTCCGGGCATGGTCGAGTTAGGGGAAAAAGAATATGAGGAAAATAAACATTTTGGTCAGGTAATAGGTCAATCCAATCTGGATATGATTTTATTGGTTGGTCCTGAGCAAACCCGACCTATTCAGGATGGCTTAGAAGAATCGGGAGTAGACGGTCAAAAAGTCAAAGTATTTACAAGCCTGTTTGAAGCCAATTCTTTTCTTGAAGAGTATTTGAAACAAGGGGATATCGTGCTTTACGAAAATGATTTGCCGGATACGTATAATGAGGCGTAGAATAAATTCAGAAAATACTTTAAAACGATTTTTAGACGCAGAGCGTCCACGGTGGCATTACACCGCAGACAACTTGTGTGAAAACAATAAATAGTATTTTGATACCTTAAAAATAATTTAGGTGCTTCGCGCAACTTCGCTCTGCTTACCCATTCTCAATCTCCCGAAAGCTCCCATTCCCGGATAAATCCGCGACAGGGAGAGAAGCTCTATAATTAAACTATTATACGTGAGGTTTGGATAAGAATGGAATGAGATCCTCAAAGAAATGAAACGTTGCGGATCATTGAATATAATTAGGCACATCTCATAGCGACCTGTCAGTCCCGAAAGCTTTCGCGGACTGGCATGTCTTTTCCCTATTTTTAATTCAAATTTCAAGGTTTAAATCATTAATAAGTTGAAGCCTTCGCATTTTGGACGATTTCGTATAAAGTTTGAGAGAGCTAATCCAACATCTTAAACGAACCTCACGTTAATGAATGTAACCTTGTGCTTTTCATGCGCATTTATAAACCCAATAAACTTTCGGGACATAACAAAATTTCTTGGTGAATGATCCGGGTTTACTAATTTATTTTACTACGGTACTTATGTAATTTTGTCCAGA
>DATFMK010000552.1:0-8055 GCA_035267005.1 Balneolales bacterium | reverse complement strand
GCGCCGGCAAACGGTCCTGGTGTTTATGGTGTATATCTGAAAGCCCCTGAGGTTAAAAAGAAAGTAACCACTCAATTTATTTTAGCGGTAACAGATCACGGAAAGCCCGCATTAACAAGGTATGAACGAGTATTCGTGACTATAGTACCAAAATGAAGTATTCCAACCCAAACAAACTTGTCAGCTTTATAACAAGTCACATTAAGCGAATATTTTTCGCTTGGCCTTTATACCATTTTGATTCGTGGGTTACCGGGATTAGCCCGAGTTATTCACCAGGAAATTTTAACGTCCTTATAATTGAAGATCATTTAATTTACATAAGCTATTAATATACAATATTATACATGCTAATTTTATTATTAACGTGAATAATTTGGGTTAGCTTTCTTTCTTGCAACAACAGGGATTACCTACACCGTACCTATCCATAGATACACTCGTTATGGGTACCCGAAAGGGGGTAATCTTTAGCATAGTTTAAAAACACCTGAAGGAAGCCAACCCTCACCGATAGTATTTGAACACCGGATCGTTACAGCTGAACAAACTTAGAAGCCCGCTTTGACACTATCTCTTTAAGTTGATTCGCAAGGTTTGTGCATTTATTCACCATGTCCGTATTGTTGCAAAAATAGATCTCTTCGTCGGTAATGATATTTTTGATATCATTGCGTTTGCAATGCACAGCACTAAAATCCATTTTTGCTACTTCAGGATATTTTTTCCCTGCTTCCTTAATAAGTTGATCCATTGACTTTGTTCCATTTTCTATGGGATCGTTATCAACCTTTTTATGGGCAAGCATGGAGAGGCAACCCAGATAATGATAGAGGGCACTTCTGGCCGATACACAAGAGGAATAAAGTACAACATCTTCTTTCGGTTTATAGAGCTCGTCCCGGGCCCGGGCCAGATCAGCATCAGCCTTCCGGTACATCCTGTTTATTATTTCCTTTTTCATAATGAGATGATTTAGTTTGAGAATAGATCAATTTACATTTTCATTACATTATTTTTCAGGGGCAATTCAGTTGCGTAGAAATGTTTGGTATCTTAGCCTTTTATATTCAGAATCATTGTCCCCCATATGCTAATTATAAGTTAGATCATAATTTATAAAGACTTCTTAATAAAATTAATAAAGATGCGTCTTATAATGAAGTTTAAATATTTTATTATCTGTCTTTTTTCAATATTTATCGGGGCTGTCTCAAGTAAGCGATAATCAGGATAAATGGATCGTTGGCTTTATGTCACAAACTCTTCCATTTAATTAACAAACATTCGATATATAATCAACCGAATCATTTTAGCAAGCTCATCAAAGATCATTCCTTTTTAACAATAATATTCGTTTTTTACATTTTACCTGCTAACTTGTTCCTGATATTCTTTTTTAATATTTGAGCATTTTGGGTGTTTTGTGTTTATATAAAAGATGAATCAGGAGGGTATTATGGAAACATCATTGGGTTATATCTCATTTATCACTTCCAGCTTACTATTCATTATTTTGGGATACCGCCTGTCCTATAAATTTCATTTACCTGTAAGCCCCGGCAAATGGAGTGTTTTAATCTTTGCTACCATTTTATCCGGCACTATAAACTTCAGGATTATTGATATTTTCGGTTTTATTGTTCGATCAAACTGGTGTTTGCCGGCATTAGGCTTAGGAATCGTAATGGGTCTTGTAATCAGAATGATTAAATCTGAAATCAAGATTGAATCCGTATCGGGAAACTAATTTTAAAAGAGCATTATACATTCATTTAAAACCGGGAGTCACTTCATGAAAAAATTAAGTTTATTGTTACTACCGTTACTGCTCCTATCTACAGCTTAAGGACAAAGAATGGAATATGCGCTTCATATCAATTCCGGGTTCTTTTCTTTTGGCGGAAACTCAGCAACAAAAAGCTCGTTTATAATTGAAAATCGTATCAATTCCACCCGGGATTACACGAATAATCCCTATGGAAAATCAAAAGGGTTGTCATATGGTTTCTCGGCGCAAGTTCAGCGAATCACAAAAAATCGTATCATATTTGGGCTTCAGGCCGGTTATGAATCCTTGAGAAGCCATGTTTCTATAACAGAAGTTGCTGTGGCGAACCCCACATCCGACATTATGACTCAGGCACATGGTACAACCACCCTGAAGAATAATTTTGTCACGGTGTATCCCAATATCGGACATCGATTCCCGCTTAGCATTTTTGATCTCGATTTTACGATTGGCCCGGAAATCGGCTGGAACGTGAATACCCATGAATCAGGAAAAGCCACCTTAACCGATCAATCGGTAGTCACGACCGATCTAAAACGCCACCGGCCTGGTACAGACCTAAGACTCCGCACTTCATTGACACTCTTTTATCACAATTTTGGAATCACAACTGGATATTCTTACGGATTTCACAACTATACGAGTGGTATGATTGGCGCGAATATTCAGAATTATGCCCGATATCTCAGACTTGGCTTTGTTTATAAAATCAAATAATTTTTAAACCACGGATTGGGGATGTACTTTTTGTTCATAATAGGTTGCTCAGAAATCCTATCGCTTTCGTTTCCAACATCATCGTTAGTAATGATTAAAACTACATTACAAATGTTAAGAAATTATTTAAGACTCTGAAATTTAACCATATTCCGTGTATTGTTTGAAAATGCTTAATTAATGAATGGAAGTGGATTCCACTTTGGATTTGAAAATAAGTAATAAATTACGATGATTTAAACGTATACCTTCTAATCTGCCTATGATGGAACAAGAGATTATTGAACATTCTGACAACGCCGGAGCCTTGGAACATATCTATCGATCCAATCCGAAAGCTTTTCAGCAAGCCTTGCCCAATTTATTAGACCGTTTTAAAGATCAAAAACTGGCCGAATTCTGGCAGGTACGCTTAGCCGATAAGGAAGTCACCGGTAGTTCCATTATTTGGGGGAATACATACGATATCGCATTAATCATTGTTTTTTCTATTATTGCCGGGATTCTGGTCAATTTGCCGGAATTCACATCACTGAAATATGATGCTTACCTGCAACAGAATAGTATCTTTTTATTCGCTCCTTTTATTGGAATTTATCTGCTCTACAAAAACAAAGCGTCATCCCAACAAATCCTGGTATCCGTTGGATTGATTTTGTTAGCACTCATCTATTCAAATACCCTACATTACTGGAATCAGGGACAGGATTTATTTTTAGGGTATCTATTTATTCCACTTTTTGTTTGGTTTATTGTTGGCTGGATATATTGTGAAGGACAATGGAATGATCTTAAATCAAGATTGTATTATCTGAGTTTCAATGGATCTCTTGCCGTCGTTATCGCCATTATTTTGGCTGCCGGGGCTATCCTCATGGCTTTGACGCATTCGCTTTTTTCATTTATCAATAAAAGCACGAGCGATTTTATTATTAGCTATTTGGCACCCGGCGGATTGGCAGCGACACCTATTGTCGGCGCCTACATTCTGCTGAATAATGACGGTATTGTGGATCGTATCTCCCCTATGGTGGCGAAAATCTTTTCACATTTAGCCATTATCGTTCTGGTTGCTTTTTTGATCGTCTCCTTAACACAAAATCTGAATCCTTTCTACGATCGTCACTTCCTGCTCGTCATTAACTTTGTGTTCATTGCTGTCATTGCCCTTTGCCTTTTCCTGGTGACCGAAATAAGTACGGGAGATCATACTCGCTACAATTTGTTCTTAATTCTGATCCTTTCTTCCCTGACGGTCATCATCGGGTTAATAGCCCTGTCATCTATCATATTCCGGATCAGTCAATGGGGAATTACCGCCAATCGAACCGCCGTATTGGGTAGTAATATTTTACTGTTTGTTCATACTTGTTTAATCCTTTATGATTCGACCAAAATTATTAAAGGCAAAGCGTCGACAGAGCGAATAAATAACCAAATAGCACAATACTTAACTTGTTATTTTGGATGGATTTGCATAGTGGCCTTTATATTCCCGCTCATCTTTTGAAATAACCTGACAGTTAAAAATTTCAGGGAACTCCTGAATTTAGTTAACCATTTCATTATTCTTTTTACCCATTTATTGTTTATATCTCCATACATAATCTGTATGACTTTTTGATGATGAACAAACTATCTTTCATTTATGGAAAATTGGAAAACACAGGATCTTGCTTCAATCTATATTGAAGGCGTTCGGGGTGCGATACCGCTGCCAAATGCTCAGATTGAAATCCTGCTTCGAATCATTCGCTCTTTCAAACCCGAGTTAACTTCATTTTTAGATTTGGGTTGCGGCGATGGTTTTTTGGGTTGCACGTTATACTCTCATTGGCCCGACTCAAAAGGCCTTTTTGTTGACTACTCGGAACCGATGATCGAAGCCGCAAAATCGAAATGTGAATCCTATCAAAATCAGAGTCGGTTCTTTGTTCAGGATTTTGGAAAGGCTGACTGGATTCATCACATTGCACAGGATTTTCCTGTTGATGTTGTGATTTCGGGATTTTCCATTCATCATCAGAATAATGACAGCAAGAAAAGATTGTATAGAGAAATATTCAGCAAAATACTCAAACCCGGTGGAATATTTTTGGATCTCGATCAGGTATCTTCTGCGAGTCAGGATATGGAGAACGTATTCGATGACTACTTTTTAGATCATGTAAAACAATTTCAAGAGAAAACAAAAGCGAACATTTCCATAGATAAAATTTCAGAAGAATATTATAAAGATAAACAAAACAATAAATTAGCATCAGTCAAAGATCAATGTGAATGGTTGCGGAATATTGGTTTTACGCATGTAGATTGCTTCTTCAAGGCTTTCGAACTATCCATTTTCGGTGGATTAAAACCGGGTTGATTGGAAAATCAGGTAACCGGCATACCTAGGAAATTTGAATTCGATAAAGGCAATTAATGAAGATTTATAATTTCTGTCGTTTGAGTTCATGCCCTTTCCTATCCCTTTTTCATTTTACCTAACAGCTCATATTATTTGCAATCTTGTTGACTACTCAAATAAAATAGTATATATTTGAGTAGTCAAATAATAATCAAATACATTATGCAAATTAATACTGAAGCTAAACTCGTTATTAGGCTCACAAATCTTCAATCAAAATTTCAAAAAAAGCTGGGTAGCTCTTTCTCACTTCATGGCATCAGTTTTACAGAATATCTGGTGCTTCGTCAGTTGGGTCACGCACCCGAAAAGAGACTCCGCCGAATTGATTTAGCTAATGAAATTGGCCTTACACCGTCGGGAGTAACCCGGCTTCTTAATCCAATGGAGAAAATCGGATTGGTAACCAAAGAGCAAGCGGTTAGGGATGCGCGAGTCAGTCTCGTAGCTATTACGGATGCAGGAGAGCGCATTCTTGAGGATGCAACTAAGACATTTAACGAAACCTCAAAGGAACTCCTCTCCTCCGTCAATGGTGAAGAACTTGAATTATTTTCCAATATCGTTGCCACCTTACTTTAATATCCATTATTACGACTAAAATGCTGATTAAAACCAGTAAACAATCAGTTCTATGAAGAAAAATATTCTGCTAAAGTTTATCCAACAAGTCTGGAATGAAGGAAATGCAGATGCCGCCTCCGAATATATCGCATCAACGTATACGATTTATCATGATCCTGGCGATCCGTGGGATGACATGACACTTGATTTAGAAGGTTTTAAAACCCGTGTCCTTAAATTAAGAGCTCCGATTCCGGATCAGTATTTTGAGATACAGGAAATATTTGAAAAGGATAACTGTGTAGCCATCACATGGCTCTGGCACGGGAGCCATCTTAGAGAAATTGCTGATTATCCGGCAACCGGAAAACGACTCCGTATGTCAGGAGCAACGGTATATTATTTTGAGGGAAAACACATCACTGGACATTGGCAAATAACGGATCGTCTTAGTGTGTATCAACAATAACGGCAGAATTCGGCGTCACAAAAAGAAAAGGAATGATCAGGAAAGTTTCATGCACTTCGGTCCTGCTTCATTTTAAATCAATATCAATCAATTGTTGCACAGAATCGGTCAATGTTTCCTCCAACGGCCGGTACGAGGCGCCCAATGATTGAATACTTTTGGTATTATCGGCTTTAAAAGGTTGGTTTACATTACGATGAATATACTTTCGGGTTAATGTTTTATTCACCATCGGACCCACAATCATCAATAACCATTTAGGTAAAGCTTTATCCGATATTTTATATGCATCACCGAATCGTGACTTAATAATTTTTGCAATTTCCAGCAGACCGCTGTTATGTCCGCTGGCGATATGCCTTCCATGGGATTCCGGCGTAAATCCCGCATTATAATGAATATCGCCCAGATCCCTTACATCCACTACACCCATTCCAATATCCGGGACACCCGATTTAAAGGTTCCGTCCGTCATTTGTATGAGTATGGAAAAGCTTTCCGAAGTATTTGTATGTGGATTTAAAGCCGGTCCCAGTACCAAACTTGGGTTAATTACGATTAAATCCCATCTCGATTGTTGTTCATTGATTTTCCAGGCTTCCTTTTCCGCCAGCAATTTGGAATACGAATACGGCTGATGTTTAATGGATGAGGTGGTATTCCAGATTTCTTCGGTAAAAACGCCATTGGTTGTCTGTTCCAGATCAATATTATCTCCATAAATGGCCGCACAACTACTCGTTACCACCACCCTTTTAACAGACTCCGTTTTATTGGCCTGCTCAAGCACATTTCTTGTCCCTGATTGCGCCGGTTCGATGAGATCCTCTTTTGGATTTTCAACACTCGAAGTAAAGGGTGATGCGGTATGATAAATCAATTCACAACCCTTCATCGCCTCGGCATAGGAGCCGTCGATCAACAGATCCGATTTAAAGAATTTGATGTCACCAGTCGATTTATCAGCTACCTCAAGAAGATGAGCTGTTTTGTTTTTATTATCCGGATCCCTCACAGCGGCATGAACAGTTAAACCTTCATCAAGCAGTTTTTTTACCAACCAACCAGCGACATATCCTGTTGCTCCTGTGACCATTACGGGTTTTGATTTATCAATCTGTGTCATTTTCTTGATTTGAATAATGTACGTTTCTTAATTAAGATGAATTCGAGACTCCGGTTCCATAACTTCCTTACGTCTAATTCACATTATTGAAAGGTTTTGCAAAACCTGGACTTTTGTTCAAGATCAAAGCTTGAGCGACTTCGGAACCACAACATATTAACCATATGTGAGGATTTCGAAGTTGCGAAAATAAGGATACCGGGCAAAAGAACGGTTTTGCATAGTCTTCTATTGGTTGCAGTTGACTCCATAAAATGTTGTGATGAAAGTCTTCATGATCTTTAGACAATGAACAAAAACCCGTAGACGAAAGTTGCTTTAACCCGAATTATTCACGTAAGCTATAAGAAACAATACATATCAAATTAAAAAAACAATATCTTGTAAATAATAACGCTCTCCTCAAATTTGAGGACAATAAAAAGAGCTGCGAAATTTTGCCTTGATCACGACTAAATTTCTTGGTGAATAATCCGGCTTTAAGATTTTATTAAAATAACGTGAGGTTCGTTTAAGATGTTCGATTAGCTCTCTCAAACTTTATACGAAATCGTCCAAAATGCGAATTTTGCAAAACCTGACAGGTCGCTATGAAATGTGCCCTATTATATTCACTGATCCACAACGTTTCATTTCATTGAGGTTCTCATTCCATTCTTATCCAAATTTCACTATAAAATAAGATTATGATGCCGTTTATCTATTAGAGAGATGCCTTCCGCAAATAAATATTTATGCATAAGTTCGCCAAGCATAATTAACATGAGGTTTGGATAAGAATCGCAGAGTTGTAATAATTACATTGAGAATACGACCTGTGAAAATATAACCTATCTTGACGACGGACGACTGAGGCTGTGAAAAAACTATAAGTCAAATTCATTTGCCTTAAATAATTTAGGTGCTTCGCGCAATTTCGCTTTGCTTACCCACTCTCATTCTCCCGAAAGTATGCGGGACAAGTTCTCCCTGTCACG
>DATFMK010000551.1:0-3793 GCA_035267005.1 Balneolales bacterium | reverse complement strand
ACGTCACGGTAGAGACGCGAAGCCTCGCGTCTCTACCGGTTACCAATAACCGAACCCACAAAAATAAATTTGGTCCCCAACGTCATAATCTGGGGTCCATCATTCGTGGATTCAAATCGGCGTGCACCAAACAAATCCGTGGCAATCTGGATTCATCATTCGGTTGGCAACCCCGGTTCCACGATCACATCATCCGCAACCAACGAGAATTGAACCGGATTCGGCGATATATACGAATAAATCCGGATCAATGGAATGATAAAAACGGGGTGGGGTAGGGAATATGGTTTGGAATTGAAATCATGTGCGTTTTTTGTATAACGCCCGTAGAGACGCACGGCCGTGCGTCTCTACGGGCGTATCCCCATTTCCCAAAGATTTAATTAATTGATAGATAATAAAATAGATTTAAAAATATCATGGAAAACCAACCTGTGTTTATGCTATCACCTTGCGGTACCAGTTTATTAACAAATGGTGCCGATCGGGATTTACAATTTTTAATTCGTAAATATGCAAATTCAATAAAAGAAGATAAAATCCCGGCTAATGATTTGGCAATTTTAAAAAAGAGGATTAAAGATATTGCTAACAAATTAACGGATGCCGATACCAATCTGGTTAAAAAGATGTCTGCGGAATTAAACGGGATTTTAATGTTTTATGACAATTATCCTTCAAATAAACAAGACCAACATTATCTTTTATCTACGGATACATGGTTAGGAGAACAAACCGCAAAACTTGTAAAAAAATGGTTGACAAAAAACGGTTGTCAAACTGAAGTTCGTCGCCAAAAAGATTTAAACACATCAGATATCCTTACCTTTCAAATGGGATTATCGGATTTTGTGAAATTTTCTGATGAAACTATCACAGGATATCATAATAATGGCTATCACGTGGTCTTTAATTTAACGGGTGGATTTAAAAGTGTACAAGGATTTCTCCAGGCCCTTGGTATGTTTTACGCTGACGAATCAGTTTACATATTTGAGACAGGTAATCAATTATTACGATTACCACGGTTGCCTTTGAAAATGTCTTTTGAAGAAACCATAAAAGAAAATTTAAAAATCATTAGAAGGCTCAGTGTTAATTTACCCGTTGAAAAAGATGCAACTAGTAAACTACCAGAAACTATGCTATTTGAAATGGGTGGTTCTATATGTTTATCTCCATGGGGTGGAATAATATGGAATGAAACAAAAAAGCAAATATATAGAATGGAAATTTATGCTGCACCGAGCAAGAAAATAGCATATGGCGATAAATTTTTGAAAAGTGTCGAAGGGCTTTCCTCTGATCGGAATTATAATATTAATGATAAAATTGACGACTTAATGGTCTATTTGGAGACGAACCAAAATCTTAAATCATTAGATTTTAAATCATTAACTGGAAATCCCAAACCTCCTTCAACTTATGAGATTGATGCCTGGGCTGATCGTGATGCTAAAAGAATTTTTGGTCATTATGAAGGTGAATTATTCATTTTAGACAAATTAGATAAAGCACTCCATTAAGGTTATAAATTATGCTTCTTAACCTTTCCAATCACCCATTCTCAGAATGGCAAAAATCCCAGGAAATGGCTGCTATCGACCAATATCAGGTCGTACAGGATATGCCATTTCCCCACATCAAACCGGAAGCTTCGGAAAAAGAAATCCTTAAGCTGGCAATGGATTATCATAAACAAATTTTATCTCTGAATCCGGCAGCCGTTCACATACAGGGAGAACATACCTTTACCTATACCCTCGTTAGCTTGCTGCAACAAAAAGGTATTCGTTGCCTAGCGAGTACGACCGCGAGAAATGTTATTACGAATGATCAAGGTGATGTTATGCGATCCTTTCGTTTTGTTCAGTTTCGTAAATATCCGATTATTAACACCTTATAAAATATTATGTCTGATACATCACAAAAACCCATTACGCTAATCGCCACCATCGGCTCATCACCTGCTGTACTAACGGAAGCCCTTTGGGCTTTGTACCAAAAGGGCGATTGGCCTGTAAAGGAAATTTATATTATAACTACTACACATGGTAAAAATAGGATCAATGATAAATTATTTAATCATCAAAATTATGGTGGTTATTATAAGCTTTGCGATGAACTGAACTTAGAACCAACAGATATCTTATGTCACGATTATATAATTCCGGAAGATGAAAATTTAAATCAACTTGATGATATTCGAAATCAGGATGATGATCAACGTTTCGCTAATGTACTTCAGGAACTGGTACGGAAATTAACGGCAAATCAGGATAAACGGGTATTTGCTTTATTGTCAGGCGGGAGGAAGACGATGGGGGCCCGGTTATTTTCGGCTATGCAATTATTTGCTAATCCCAATGATCAGGTATTGCATGTTCTTGTAAATGAACCATTTGACAATAATTTAGACGATTTCTTTTTCCCAACCCGGGAAACCGTTTGGATTGAAGACAGAAAAGGGAATAAATATAATGCATCAAAGGCAAATGTTGATTTAATCTATATTCCTTTCCTACATTTGCGGGGAGCATTAAAAAAAACAACATTAAATTTTGATCAACCTTATTTCCAGCTTAAAGAAGATGTTGAAATGCAACTGCAGATGTCAGCCTCTCAACCTGTTAGAATGTTGTATATTAAAATGGATCGTTATAAGGGAAATAATGTTTACATAAATGAAAAAAACGAAGAACACGGATTCCATCTGGCTCCCCGACCGCTATCCATTCTTTCCTATTTGGCGTTGAAAAACAAAATAGAAGGCGAAATTGCACAATTTCAACTTAAAGAATTAGATTCATCTCTGAATAGATATAAATTGCATTTATGTTACCATGCCACTACAAAAAAAGAAACTGAAGATGATGATTGGTTCAAAAATAATATTGACAAACGTAATTTTACCCGCAGTAAAACAAGTTTGAAAAATCAATTAAAAAATGGAATAAGTAAGTTAGGAAACCAAACGAAATTAAATTTGAGAAATATCCTTGATATACAATCCGCTCAGTACGTCGAAAATGTACCGATAAAGTTACCTATCCCTCCCAGTAATATTTCTCTAAGTCATAATAATAAAAATCAGTTACGCAATTATATTAAAGATGATCTTTCCGATAAGATTAAAGAAGATGAAAGTAAAAAGTTATTACGATTTATTGATCCAATCGAATCTGATAGAAGTTCGTAACATACCGTAACACGCCACAACAACCTATTTATCTCCTCACCTTATTAATATGTCATCGGTTTCGGAAATACCGATAACTGGTAACCAGAATGATTTTATATGAACATTCTGACTACCATTCCCATAATTTTCATAGGAGATAAAAAATGTCTAAAGATAAAGTAAAAACCACTAAAGTTCGTAAGCTTATCACAAAAGCTTCCGCCCAGGCAGCAGGGATAGGCGCGCTGCCCATACCAGGTTCAGATACTGTCAGGCTTAAGACTATTCAGATGAAATTGGCTGAAGAGATCGGTCGTATCCATGGTAAGGTTTTATCGAAGGATGAGATACTTCACCTTATGGCCATTTTTATAATTGGCGGTGTTGGAATAAAAGCGGCCCGGTATGGTATTGATGCCATTAAAGCTGCTGGCTGGATACCCGCTGATCAGATTGCTGAAGTTTGTGCCTGTTTGGTGTCTGCATCTATAGCCGGTACGCTAACCTATATGTTTGGTCTTGCCTGTGATCAATATTACAGGCAAGATCTGGCTATGGATTGAGAATCATGAGGGAATGAAATTCCTTATTGAATGATCAAACTAAAAGAAG
>DATFMK010000550.1:0-9795 GCA_035267005.1 Balneolales bacterium | reverse complement strand
AGGTTTGTTTAAGCCGAAGTATTAGTACTTTTATTATATGTCAAAAATGATAAAAATATCAATTCCGGAAAATCTAAGTGATTTTGAATTTGAGTTTTAGTTAGAGATAGGGTAAAGACCAGGCAGTCCCGAAAGCTTTCGCGGACTGCCTGGTCTCGAAGATAAACATGTAGTATAGTCAAAGATCCGCAAAATTTTTAAAACTTTGCGGGTCTTATTCATTAGTTATTCAAACCTCATGTTAAATAAGATCTAAGGTTTTGTATAGGCTTCTTATAATTCAATAATTCAAATACATAAAAAAGACTCAGGATTGGTCATCCTGTTGTTCTTCTTTCTGTTCCTCTCCTTTATCTTTCCAGGGCCAAAAAACAGTAACATACATTACACCTATGCCAAAGAGTAAGATACCCCACCAAACACCGGCATGAAGTCTGGCTAAAACGACATCGGGGTTGGGAACTGACGGGAAGAGAGAGGGAACACTCACTATAAAAATGATAATTCCGTAAAGTGTTAATAATGAACCAATAAAAAACCAAATAGAAATTCTTGCGTCTTCGCCCATATTATTTCTCCTTACCAGAATATGATTTGTAAAACTATGAATACAGCAGAAACGATTCCTGCCCAGAATAATGGCTTTTGTGTTAAATTCAAATCACCCTCAGAAGGAAGTGTCGTACAACTTCTTACCAGTCCGTCCAGCTCGGCTTCCGGTTTAGGTGTTGACATATAACTTACTATTACAGTGACAGCCACACAAATTATCCATGACCATAAGGCTCTGTACATATCTTCCGCCATTGCTTTAGCATCAGCAGAACCGGTAATGATACTTAATGCGGAAGGATCTAACCGAACCCAAATCCACATACCGATGGAGGATGCCATACCGGCAAGAAGTCCCCAGAAACCGCCTTTGGAAGTACAGCGTTTCCATAACATTCCGAGAATTATTGTACCGAATAAAGGAGCAATGAAGAAACTGAAAAGGGCCTGAACATAATCCATAATACTGGCCGACTGTTCAACCAGATAAGCGGTACCAATGCTAATAATCACCCCGATAAAAGTACTCCAACGCCCGACTTTTACAAAATGTTTGTCAGGAGGTTCTTCCGTTGAGTATTTCTTTTGTAACGGACGATAAATATCATAGGTCCAAACAGTAGCAAAAGCACTAACATTTCCGGCCATACCTGACATGAATCCGGCAATCAGAGCGGTGATACCCAATCCTAAAAGTCCGGGACCGAGGTAACGGGCCATCATTAGAGGTAAAATTTCGTTATAACTTTGTGCGCCGGATGAGATAGCTTGACTTTGTCCGACCAAGCCCGGCATTACGGCAAGACCGATCAATCCGGGAAGGATAACAATGAATGGCAACATCATTTTAAAGGCAGAACCGATGATCGGAGCCATCTTTGCAGATCGGAGATCTTTGGCTGAAAGTAATCGTTGTACCACCAGGAAGTCGGTTGTCCAATATCCGAAGGAGATCACGAAACCTAAACCGAAAACGATTCCTACCCAGTTGATACCCATTGGGTTACTGGTGTAGTGTCCAAGTGAACTCCACATATGCAAATAGTTACCACTTACATTATGGTGAATTTTTGCAACAAGACCGCTCCAACTTCCAACTTCTACCAAACCGAGAATCGGTACCAGCAGTGATCCGAGCCAGATGAGCATGAACTGCAGCACTTCGTTAAATATAGCCGATAACAGACCACCAAGGCCTACATAAACCATTACAGTTAATGAGGAAACCCAAATACTGAAGTTGAGGTTCCATCCGACAACGACCTTCATAACGAGTGCCATGGCAAACATATTAACACCACTCATTAATACAGTCATCAATGCAAAGGATATAGCGGCAAGCATGCTTGATCCTTCTCCAAATCTCAATTTCAGATAACCGGGTACCGAGTGAGTTTTGGATATATAATAAAAAGGCATCATAATAAGGCCCAGGAAGAGCATCGCGGGTATAGCACCTATCCAATACCAGTGGGTGGCTAAAATGCCATATTGATAAGCCGAAGCAGCCCAACCCATTAGTTCCAAAGAGCCAAGGTTGGCCGATATAAATGCGAGTCCGGCAATCCATGCAGTCATATTTCGACCAGCAAGAAAAAAACCTTCACCAGTTTTGGTAAATTTCTTTAGGTAATAGCCAATACCAAGTACAAGCAGGAAATATAGTATGATGATTAACATATCTCCCCAGCCCAGATTAACTATGCTCGTTGTTTGGGCCGCAAATAGGGCAAGTAATGGTTTGAATGATCTAATCATGTTTTCCCTCCAGCCTTAGATGATATATTTGCAAGACAAGGGAATCAGGAATAGCAAAATGGAATGAAATTACAATCCTGTTTAGAAGTAGCATAAGCCTTAGTTTCTTTTATGTGATTTATAATAAGTTTAATTCAATCTGAACCTTTAGATTTCTATATATATCTTATGTAGATGTTTACGTAAAAGTCGACACCTCACCTTAAACCATCGGTACTGTAAACGCTTTTTTGTACAACTATTAAGTATCGATAATAATAGAATTTTAAGTGGATTGTCAGTTAATACCTGTTAGATATTAAGAAATTTGCAGATCATTTAATCCTGGAAATTTTATAAGTGTCATTGTAACACTATTTTGTTTTGGGTGCAAACTTTTTTTTATCAAAGGATCAAATTTTAATAAAAGAAGGGTGTGTTAGTAGATTCGTTTTGAGCAGTTGACAAAATATAAAGGTGATCGATTATACTAAAAATGACTATTTAAGGTTGTAAATACGGATTATATTACAATGCCTAAGGTACGAAAAGAGATATTATTACTGAATAATTTCTATCACAGTTTTATTTTACTATAAAAAATATGGTAAAATTGTATGTTTAAGTTTGTGAAATATATTATTCAGACTTGTAAATCTGTTTTAGTTTATTTAGTAAATATATAACCAGGAGGCTGTTTGACTTAGGGAATCATAACGAAAATTTGTCAGTTTGAAACAAATTTCGGGGTCTTTTGAGGCGAATAGTGGTTCTGTTTAACGAAAAAGAGCGCGGAATATGGCCAAATCTGACGCATTTGCTGTAGATTTATTTAAGTCAGACAGACTCCTGGTACACATTATTTATATGTCGTAGTAAATAGTATTTTTTATTTTTTCAAGATAAAATTTTAATACAGATTATAAGCTTCTCTTTAGATGAGGTATTTTAAGAAGGCTTTGCAAAACCAGGTATTTTGTTCAATATCAAAGCTTGAACGACTTCGGAACCGCAGCATTCCGAATGCTTTCGGGATTCGAGGATTTCGAAGTCGCGAAAATGCAGATATTGGGCAAAAGAACGGTTTTGCATAGGCTTCTTTAATTCTTTAGGAAGGTTTGTTTTGTTGCTTAGCGTGTAAGGATTTATGTAAAATCTATAAGTATAAAGATTACAATTTATAGTTTAATGATAATTTTTAAAGTGAATTAATTTATTATGAGCAATTATTATGATGATCATGATAGGATTTTAGTAGCCGTTGATTGTATTATTTTTGGTTTTGACCGGGAGGATTTAAAACTATTATTGATTAAGCGTAATTTTGAACCGGAAAAAGGAAAATGGTCGCTAATGGGCGGGTTTCTTAGTCGTGATGAAAGTCTGGATGACGCGGCCGGCCGGGTTTTAAATAATTTAACAGGTCTTAAAAATGTTTATTTGGAACAGCTTCATGGTTTTGGTGAAGTGGATCGGGACCCGGTTGAAAGAACGGTTTCAATAGCTTATTACGCATTGGTAAATATTCAGAAACATGATAAAGAGTTAGTTCGGAAATACAGTGCACACTGGTTTCCTATCGATGCGATTCCGAACCTAATCTTCGATCATAATGAGATGGTGGAAGCGGCTAAATCACGTTTACGGTATAAAGCGTCTCACCAACCAGTTGGTTTTGAACTGCTTCCTGAAAAATTCACATTACCCGAACTTCAGCAGTTATATGAAGCGATTTATGAAACGGATTTAGATAAAAGAAATTTCAGGCGTCGGATCCTGTCTATGGATGTTCTTATCAAAACCAATGAAAAACAAAAAAAATATTCCAAAAAAGGAGCTTTCTTGTATAAATTTGATGAGAATAAATATAAAAAGAGAGTTAGGGATGGTGATAGCCTGGTCTTTAAGCCAATAAAACCATAAAATTTAAAATCATTTCGAAAACAGGGGTTAAAGGGTACAAATAATGATTTAATAAATCATTTGCTCTTGCAATGCATGTATTAAAGTGTTATAATAACACTTAATTGATGACTACAGGTTTACTGTAGTTCAGAAGTAATAAATTAAGTTTTTAATGAGGATCTGAATGTCATTTGATGATCAATATGTTATTGGCATAGATTATGGAACCGATTCCGTACGAGCGGTGCTTGTTCAAGTTACCGGTAACTTGCTAAACGAAGCGGTACATTATTATCCCAGATGGAGCGATGGAAAATATATTGATCCATCCATAAACATGTTTCGTCAGCATCCGCTTGATTATCTGGAAGGACTGGAAGCGACTGTAAAAGAACTTTTATCTAAGGTCGAACCGGATGTGATTAATAAGATCAAAGCTATTTCGGTTGACACCACGGGTTCGACACCGGTGGCAGTCGATAAGCGGGGTGTGCCACTGGCATTGCACGATGAGTTTAAAGAGAATCCCAATGCCATGTTTATACTGTGGAAAGATCATACGGCTGTGAAAGAAGCAGAGGAAATTAATGAGCTGACCAGAAACTGGGATGGAGTTGATTATACCAAATATGTCGGTGGAATATATTCGTCAGAATGGTTTTGGGCGAAAATACTGCACACCATTCGGGAAGATAAACAAATTCGTGATGCCGCTTATTCCTGGGTGGAGCATTGCGATTGGATTCCTTTTGAATTGACCGGTGGAAATGACGTTCTTAAAATGAAACGAAGTCGTTGTGCTGCTGGACACAAAGCGATGTGGCACGAAGAATTTGGCGGTCTGCCGAGTGAAGAATTTTTACAAAATATTGATCCGCTGTTGGGAGGTCTGAGAGACCGGCTTTATGAAAAAACGTATACCTCAGATCAGGTAGTCGGTTCTTTATCCGAAAAATGGTCTGAGAAACTTGGTCTGCCTACTGATGTTTATGTTGGCGTTGGTGCATTTGATGCCCATATGGGCGCTGTCGGTGGTGAAATAGAACCGTATCATCTAAGTAAAGTCATGGGAACGTCCACGTGTGATATTCTGGTTGCGCCTGAAGAGGAAGCCGGTGATAAGCTGGTTAAGGGTATTTGCGGTCAGGTTGATGGATCAGTCATACCAGGTATGCTTGGTTTGGAAGCCGGACAATCCGCTTTTGGAGATGTGTATGCCTGGTTTAAAGATGTCTTAATGTGGCCTGTAACGAATGTTATTGGGGAAAGTGGGATTTTAACGGATTCTCAAAAAGTACAAGTGATTCAGGAAGCCGGGGATAACATGATCAAGACTCTCACGGAAAAAGCCCGTCTCCTGGATGATGACGAAACCAGTATTATGGCCCTGGACTGGTTAAATGGTCGCCGGACTCCCGATGCGAATCAATTACTCAAAGGTGCGATTTGGGGATTGGATTTAAGTAGTGATGCTCCCAAAATTTTTAAGGCTTTGGTGGAAGCGACTTGTTTTGGCGCCAAACTTATTGTAGAGCGTTTTGAAAAAGAAGGTATACCCATCAAAGGAATTATAGGATTGGGTGGTGTGGCACGTAAGTCACCTTACATAATGCAAATACTGGCCGATGTTTTGAATATGCCGATTAAAATTGCTAAAACCGATCAAACCGTAGCTTTGGGAGCGGCTATGTTTGCAGCTACTGTGGCCGGACTATATGACGACATTGAGAAAGCTAAAGATGGTATGGGACATGGATTTGATAAAGTTTATCAACCCGATCCGGAATGTGCCAAACGTTACAGTGAGTTGTATGATGAGTATAAAACGGTGGGACAGTTAATCGAAAATCACATAATGAATTCTAAAAAGTAAGTTTAGAAAGAGTATTAAAATGAGTGAATTTCAAAAACTGAAAGAAACGGCTTATGACGGAAATATGCATTTGCCGGAATTAGGATTAGTGCTTTTTACATTTGGCAATGCTAGTGCCGCCGATCATGAGCGGGGTGTATTTGCCATCAAACCAAGTGGGGTGCCCTATACCGAGCTGCGTCCCGAAGATATGGTCATTGTAGATTTCGACGGAAACATCATTGAAGGGGATTTACGTCCTTCATCAGATACCAAAACACATGCCGTTTTATATAAACACTGGAAGAATATTGGGGGTATTGTTCATACTCATTCCACATATGCGACGGCATGGGCGCAGGCTCAAACCGATATCCCTATAATGGGGACTACCCATGCGGATCATATGCCTGTTGATGTTCCCTGTGCACCGGTTATGACCGATGAAATGATTAAGGGTGATTATGAATATCAAACCGGATTTCAGATTATGAACGCGTTTGAAGACCGCTCTATTTCCTATGAAGAAGTGGAAATGGTTTTGCTTGCCAATCATGCACCATTTACGTGGGGAAAAACAATTGAAAAAGCGGTGTATAATAGTGCTGTATTGGAAGAAATTGCAAAAATGGCGTACCTGGCTTTACAAGTTAATCCGGATGCCCCTCATTTAAAAGATACACTCATTGATAAGCATTATCAGCGAAAGCATGGGAAAAATGCTTATTACGGACAGAATTCATAAGAACATTCACAAATTTAATTGCAACAAATGATAAATAGTAGAAAACCCAGAATTGGCCTGCTTGGTATTATGCAGGAATTGTATGATAAGTCGTTGCCCGGTATCACGAAACGTCAGGAAGGTTACGCACATGAAATTTGTGATCAACTTTCTGATATAGCTGACTGGGAGTTTCCTAAAGCCGCTCGCAACAGATCCGATATCGAAGAAGTGCTGGGACAATTTAATCAGCAGGGATTGGATGGCGTTATGATCGTTATGCTGACTTATGGTCCGGCTATGCGAACAGTTAGAGCATTGCAAAACAATAATTTACCCATTTTAATGGCCAATACTCAACCGGAACCTATTGTCGGACAAGATTGGGATATGGCCGATTTAACCTATAATCAGGGAATCCATGGTGCTCAGGATACTTCGAATGCGATTCTTCGAACTATTGGTGAAAATTACGAGATCGTTACGGGGTATTGGAAGAATGACGATTTTAAAGTAGCGGTGGGTAATTGGGCCAAAGCCGCACAAGCTGCCAATGCTTTGAAAAATATGAAAATTGCTGCCATCGGAAAAATGCATGGGATGGGTGATACGCTTTCCGATGAAGCTGCTTTTACACGTGTTATTGGTCCCGAAGTGAACAGAGAATATATCGGGAAAGTGTATCGTAACATGGAAGCTGTTACGGATGAGCAGATCGATGCCCAAATGAAAATCGACCGTAAAAATTTCGATGTTGATGACAACATGCCGGAAAAAAATTTCCGTTACGCAGTTCGGATGTATCTTGGTTTCAAGAAATTTTTGGAAGATGAGGGATATGCAGGCTTCTCGGCTCATTTCGATACGTTTAAAGGGGACGGACGTTTCGATCAAATTAATATGTTAGCGGCGTCGAATCTCATGGCTGAAGGATACGGTTATGCCGCTGAAGGTGATACCAATACCGCAAGCATGGTTGCGGCAGCACATATTCTCGATAAAAACGCACATTTTACCGAAATGTATGCCATGGATTTCGAGAAAGGTTCGATGCTCATGAGTCATATGGGAGAAGGAAACTGGAAAGTCGCTCGTAAAGATAAATCGATCCGGCTCGCTAATCGTGAATTAGGTATTGGTGATCTCGACAATCCGCCGACAACCGTATTTATGGCTGAACCTGGTCCGGCAACCATCGCTTCATTGGTTCATCTAACCGGTGAAAAATTTCGTCTTGTAGTGGCTCAGGGTGAAATTCTGGATACGGAGGAAGTGAAAACCATTGAAATGCCTTATTTCCATTTCAAACCTAATTCTGGGGTTCAGCAATGTAATACAAATTGGCTGAGAGCCGGCGGCACACATCATCAGACTCTGTTACTTGGCGATCAAAGAAAAAAATGGAAATTATTATGCCGGATTTTAGGTATAGAGTATGTTGAAGTTTAAATAATTGATGTTCCACAAGCCCAAGCATAAATCTTACTTGACCTGTAATAAATAAGCCCACTTTTTATGCTTGGGTTTTTTATTCTATTATTTTCTATATATAAATTTTGGTTATTCAGAACTATAAAAAGTATTCGACAAACAATTCAGTTTCACCTTCGAACGAGTGTCTATTGAAGTGGATGAATATTTGAATGATATCGAGAAGGTTATGCAAAACCGTTCTTTTGCCCAATAGCTGTATTTTCGCGACTTCGAAATTTTCACATATGGCTAATACGCTGCGGTTCCGAAATCGCTCAAGCTTTGATCTTGAATAAAAGCCCTGGTTTTGCAAAGCCTTCATCGATACTAAATTGGAGATCATTTATTGAAATGAGATTTGAAATCATCCGATTTGCAATGCAGGAAATGATTCATGAAATAATTAATCAACCATCTAAATATCAATGATATGATACGTAATATAAAAGCCCTTTCACTTGTATTATCTCTGTTGTTATTGGGAGCATGTCAAAAAGATGCACCCAATCGAAGCTCATCCGGTATGATGAGTAAATCACATGCAGTAGCTCAGACTGGCTTAAAGAAATCGAATTTTCAAAGCACGGTTCATGGTAAGAAAACGAATTTATTTTTCCTGCAGAATAAAAACGGAATGAAAGTTGCCATTACAAACTTTGGTGGCAGAATCGTAAGTATCATGGCTCCTGATCGTAATGGGAAGTTTGGGGATGTGATCCTTGGTTATGACAGTTTAAACGGTTATCTGCATCACAAAGAGAATTATTTTGGAGCCATCATCGGTCGTTATGCCAACCGTATTGCAAAAGGTAAATTTACGTTGGATGGCAAGACGTATCATCTTCCTATTAATAATCCACCAAATAGCTTACATGGTGGCGATAAGGGTTTTTTTGAACGTGTATGGGATGCCAAACAACTTGATAGCAGAAATTTACTTCTTTCCTATGATTCTAAAGATGGAGAAGAAGGATATCCCGGAAATCTCAAAGTTCAGGTTCTTTATACTTTGACTCAGAATAACTCGGTACGTATTGAATATACTGCTATAACCAACAAAACAACGGTTATCAATCTGACAAACCATTCTTATTTTAATTTAAATGGTGCTGGTAGTGGTAAGATTACCGATGATACTTTGATGATCAATGGTGATAAATATACACCGATCGATTCTACGGAAATACCAACAGGTAAAATTGTTTCGGTTAAAGGAACACCCTTCGATTTTACGACTCCAACCACTATTGGCAAGAATATTAATGATAAGAATAATCAGCAGATCAAAAACGCTAAAGGATATGATGATAACTGGGTTCTGAATAAACAAGAACCCTATAAATTAACGCTTGCGGCACGTGTGGCTGATCCTAAAAGTGGGCGTGTTCTGAAGGTTTATACAACTGAACCTGGATTCCAGTTTTACAGTGGGAATTTTCTTAATGGTGTGAAAGGAAAAGATGGTAAACCGTATACCTATCGCTCCGCTTTTACGGTTGAGACGCAACATTATCCGGATTCTCCGAATCAACCCAATTTCCCATCAACGGTT
>DATFMK010000549.1:0-3247 GCA_035267005.1 Balneolales bacterium | reverse complement strand
AAGATCGTGACAAATAGAAGATTTATGTTTATCAACTAACGTTGAATAAATAATGATGAAAAATGATTTTCATAAAATTTTGAATACGTTTTTAAACCCTAAATGTATTGATCGCAAGAAGGCCTCTCTATCCAAAACCACAAAATATGTTTCAACAGAATATGAAATTTATTGTGGTGCCCAAATAATAATTATTAAAAATAACAACGGCAGAATCTTATTCAATGAATATGTTAAATTTCTTGATTATAAAGAAAAAGGGATAGGGAGATTGAAACAAATTTCATACCCTTATTATATCTTATCATTAGATTGGATAACTGCTGGTTGTCATTTTGGAAGCTGGGAATATTTTCAAAATATTAACGATGTAGCCAAAGAAATAGATTTAGAATCAATGACAGATGATTATGAAGAATTGAAAAATGAAATATTGAGAGGATTTGGATTGCTGGAGTGGTATCATCCAATACATGGAAGTAACGTAAAAAATAAAATGAAATTTGAAAATGAAGTTTTATCAACATTAAACAAAGCAATGTAAATATTCAACAATACATATCATTTTAACCATGTGCTAAAATCTGCCCAAGCTCATAACTTTAATTAGGGTTAACAGATGGCGAGCCTATTTAACAACAGGTGAATATGATCTCGAATTTATCATAACCCACTCTATGGAGTAGTCATGGATCTGCCGAGGTATTTTATTGTTGGTAATCGTCCTGTGAAATTTGTCGGAACAGAAGATGGTGGTATGGCCGTTCAGGTTTATGATTGGAGCAACGGAAGTTTTGTTCATAATTTAGATTATTTAACAAAAGCCATTTATTCTGACGAAACTCAAGAAGTGACGAAGGAACAATTTCTATCTCACGTTGATTCACTTCGCAAGTCTATATCTTGAAAGGGTTGGATTGAAAAATTCATCAATTCAATGACCTGACCCCCAAAAATTGGTCCAGTTTTTAAGTTAGAATTATGCTAAGAACTGAGATCAAACAAAGGAGGTCAGATCACATATATTCCTTTTCATCTAAAAAAAATATCCCTACATGTTCAATATATTGATCACATGGTAGATGATTGCCAGTATGTTCTGGAATTTAAAATCTGACTATTCTGGTATCTGGGGCTACCAGAATGTGTTTAATGTGAACTACGTATTACCATGGTATATAGATGATCTTATGATCATCCTTGGCTCATATAGGCTATATTTATCTATGTACTTACCTGTTCTCCCTTCCAGATGGTACATGTGAGTTTTTCAATGTGTAGGCAGCTGCCCACTGTATGTGTGGATAACAAGAAGGATAATCCAGAATTTACTGCAAGGATGTGTGTGGATATATATTCAAACACGAATAGATAGGTATGAGGCCCATCCCATGCCCTCTTTGAAGTCCCCCGGGTGTTTTTTTCCTTATTGATCTTTCAGAATCTGTTTGATAGAGGAGTATAATCTTGGAGACAAGAGGGAGGGGAATTCACACTATTTACACACTTTGGAATTTCCCATGATTTTTCAGAATGGAATGTACCAATGTAAGCTTGCTTAATACCTGCAAAATTCATTCAGTCATGCCCCCGTAGCTCAGTGGATAGAGCATTGGATTCCTAACCCAAATTCAGCAAAATCATTATCTTATGTATTTTTAATTGTTTGATTTACTTACAAGAAAATTTTGCGTTTTTGGTTCTGTTTGGAAATAATCTGAAAACTTAGACCTTGACGGGCACATTTTGGGCACAATTTAGGCACAGGAAAAATCCTGTGCCTTTTTATTTTTCAAAGTAAGATTTTTGAAACTTTTGTTTAAGAGATGCATGGAATATGAAAAAGATATCTTAAAAACAATCTCACTTTGATATTTACAGTCTGAGTTTGATATCTGTTAATTTAATGAATTTTTGATCATGGCCAGTTATTCCAAAAAAGAAACAGGGCATTATTTTTTGTGATATCATATTACAGTATCACAATTTTATGTGATCCCAAATAGTTGCAAGGTATCTGTACCGGATTGTTTGCCTCTGATGGCATGATATCCTTAATACTAATTCAGATTCGTTTATATTTGAGCTCTTTACCCACACCTGATAAGTTTGCATTATTAATCCAACTTTGGTAATCCATCTTAAAGAATCAACATTTAAGCTAAGATCAAATCCGACTGGAATTAACTGTCGATCGATAGCTGCCGCTGTTTGACCCATGTGGATTTAAGCCGTTAAGAATTACATTAAATGTAAGCAGCCAAGTTATGAATTTGCTGCTTCGGACGCCGAATCGGAGAAGGAAGATGGTGAATAATGGCAAGATAGACATACCGGACCTGATGAGAAACAGTGAACTTTTTCAGATTTTTATGGAAGAAAGCATTGAACCCATTTGGTGTTTTGAACTCGATAAACCCTTGTCTCTCGATTTGCCGGAAGACGAACAATTTAACTTGTTTTATAGTAATGCATACCTCAAAGAGAACAACAGGGCATATGCGCAGGTGGCTGGGTACGAACGGAGAGAGGACATGCTGGGTATGCGCCTCAGTGAAATCATGCCGCCTTCCATTCCCGAGAACGCCGAAAGCATAAAGCAGGTCATCAGGGCAGGCTATAATTTGCGTGATTTCGTGACCGTGGAAGTTTACAAGAAAAAGAAAATTATTGCTCTCAACAATGTTAGGGGCGTCATCGAAGACAGAAAGCTCCTCAGACTATGGGGGACGGGCCGAGACATCACCGCGCAAAAAACTGTTGAAGATAAACTTCGCAAAGCTGAGCTGCGGTATCGGACCATAGCCGACTTCACCTATGACTGGGAAACCTGGGAAGACCCGGATGGTTCGTATAATTATGTATCGCCCTCATTTGAGAGGATCACGGGTTATGCCTCGCAACAATTGGTAAAGAACCCGGAGTTGATCAATGAGATAATTTTGCCGGATGATCTCAACTTGTGGGAGGAACACCACCAAACAATTCATGCTCGACATGAAGCGGCTGAGATTCTGTTCCGTATCCGCGCAAAGGATGGAAAAATCCGATGGATCGAGCACATCTGTCAACCTGTCTTTAATGATAAGGGCGAATATTTAGGCGCTCGGGCCAGCAATCGCGACATCACCAGGCCCAAGCAGTCAGAAATCAAACTCCTCAATGCATTGAAGGAGATTGAACTGTTGAAAGACCAGTTGCAAGCCGAAAGCGCCTACCTTCAAGACGAAATCAAACTGGAACACAA
>DATFMK010000548.1:0-3152 GCA_035267005.1 Balneolales bacterium | reverse complement strand
TAAAAGCTCTTATTCGTCTATTTTGCAAGCCAGGCAAGCGCCATTTGGTAGTTATGCATCTGTCGATACTACAAAAAAAATTGTTTATAAATCATTACAGGATTCACTTGCGCTAAATGGCCAAATATTTGGATTTAAGTTATTTAACACTAAAAATCTCACCTTTGCCCCTTCCTTAAATATTCCGACTCCCAAGGACTATCAATTAGGCCCGGGTGATGAGCTTGTGATTAATATATGGGGCGCGGCACAAATGACCTATCAAAAGACGATCACTTCTGAAGGTACGATACAGATCAGCAATCTTGCTCCGATCTATATTAATGGCTTATCGATAGGTGAAGCTAAGAAAAAAATCATAAGAAGATTATCACAAATATATTCCGGACTCAGTCCTGATCATCCATCCAAACGAAACACATTCGCAGACGTTAATTTAGGTCAGGTTCGCAGTATTAATATTACAATTGTGGGAGATGTTCGGGCTCCCGGAACCTATACATTGCCAAGTCTGTCAACCGTATTTAATGCACTTTATGTCTCTGGTGGCCCCTCAGCCAATGGATCATTTCGCAATATCAAAGTCATACGAAATAACCATGTAATCGACAGCCTGGATGTTTATGATTTTCTCATCAACGGTTCCACCAAACATAATATTCGATTGCACGATCAGGATATTATAAAAGTCGGACCTTATAAAAATCGGGTTTACTTAACCGGTCAGGTTAAACATTCCGAGTTATTCGAAATAAAACCAAGCGAGACCCTTGCGGATCTATTTCGCTTTTCCGGGGGTTTTGTAGATAATGCTTACAAAAAAGTTGTTAAAGTCATTCGAAACACCGCAACTCAGAAGCAAATTCTGGATGTAAATCAAAAACAATTCAGCTCTTTTCATTTAAAGGATGGGGATGAAATACATGTCGGACAAATCCTGGATCGTTATCAAAATATGGTACAGATTAAAGGAGCTGTTTTTCGTCCCGGTCAATATGAGTTAAATGACACAACCACCGTCTATAGTTTAATTCAACGGGCAGAAGGTTTAAAGGGGGATGCTTATATGTACCGTGCTCTGATTTACCGTGAAAAGCCCGATCTTCAAACGAAAATCATACCGATCAATTTAAAGAGTATAATTAAAGATCAAAAAGATAATGATGTTCATCTGAAGAAGAATGACGTCGTAATGATATCTTCCATTTTTGATATGCAAGGTAATTATACCGTTGATATTAAAGGAGCTGTCCAGGATACCGGAACTTACCCATACATGGATAACATGACCTTGAATGATCTTATTATGGAAGCCAATGGCTTCAAAGATTCCGCAACCCCAAAACACGTAGAAGTTTCCAGAAGAATAACCGGTAGCGACACAACTCAATATTTGACGACTATAGCGCAAATATATCATTTCAATTTGAACCGTAATCTTGAACTTAAAAAGAATGCGAAAAGCTTTAAATTAAAACCATTTGATGAAGTTTATGTTCGAACTACTCCCAATTATGAAGTTCAGCAAAATGTATTTGTAGGTGGCGAAGTCAGATATCCCGGGTATTATACCATCCATAGTAAGAATGAAATGGTATCAGACATGATAAAACGTGCCGGCGGACTCACACCGGAAGCTTATGCTCCGGGTGCTAAATTAATTCGTCAAACGGGATTAGCAGGACCTATTGGTATCAATTTGAATAAAATATTATCAAATCCCCATTCAAAATATGATCTGCTTGTTGAAGCTAAAGATTCTCTGGTGGTACCCAAACGTTTAGAAACCGTTAAAGTGCGCGGCGCGGTACAATATCCCATCAATGTACAATATAATAGTAATTATGGTTTTAGTGATTATATATCGCAAGCCGGTGGATATGCTGAAAATGCTATGAAAAAGAAAGCCTATATCATCTATCCGAATGGTTCGGTGGACCGTACCCACAAAATTCTTTTTTTCAAACATCATCCCAAAGTAGAACCCGGCTCACAAATTGTGGTCCCACCAAAACCCCAACAAAAAGGACTATCTCCACAGGAACGCATTGGAATTATTTCGGCTATCGTTTCCATGACCGCTACATTAGCCACAACTGTTGCTATTATGTCACGTTATTTATAGTATGAATTAAAGACAGGATTTATCTTTCATACAAATCAATGTGCTCAATTTAAGTACTAACGACAGGGAAAAGATCAAGGGTCTGTCTATTTACATAAAACAGACCTTTTATCGACATAAGATTAAACGAATGGCAGCCCTATCTTTGGGAGGACTGGTAATTCTTGTTTTTTTATTCGTAATCCTTCTTATTGGAGAAAATTATCTTTACCTGCCTGCAATATTCAAAACCTCTTATTTCATTGGTTCATTTTCTCTTTCGCTCATCTTTATTTTTTATTTAAAGAAAAATTGGTCATTTCCAACTTTTAAATCCTTTTATCAAAAGATATCACGATCTCTTAATTCAGAAGCGTTAAGAAATGTTTTAGACCTTAGTAATCAGAATGATACTTCCTTACTTTTACAACCGGCTATAAAACAGAATCTGTCTAAGCTATCCCTGACGGATCTTCGAAAAAGAATTCGTGAGCAAGAGAAAAGAAGCGATGATACTAAATATTTCCGAATAACCGGCGTTGTTTTTCCAGCTATTTTTTCCATTGGATTATTATTCGCAATCTATCACCCGTCATCACTGAAACGCAGTCTGCATTTCTGGAAGGATTTTCAACGGCCCAATCCTTTTCATTACAGAATAACTCCAGGTAATACGGTAATTGAGTCCGGTGCTCAAATTCAGATTTTTTTGCATATAAAAGGATTAAAATCACCTCAAAACGTGAATATTTCGGTTAAAACTCAAATAGAGAACAACTATCGGTTGCAGAAGATGCAGAAGGTAAATGACAGCACATTTGTCTCAGATGTCTTCACACCTGCGAATGATATGGTTTATCATGTCAATATGAATCGATTTCCATCTAAGATTTATCATATCAGGGTTCAGTTACAACCGAGATTCAAAGATCTTAATGCGACGATTCAACCTCCAGCATATACGAAACTTGATTCGGTACATCACCATTACCCATTCACATCTCTGGATCTTTATAAGGGATCAATAGTTACCATTCATGGAAAAACG
>DATFMK010000547.1:0-3169 GCA_035267005.1 Balneolales bacterium | reverse complement strand
CAACCCGGGTTTTATTAAATCTTGTATTTATATCGAATTGAGTCCCCAAATCTCTAATTATTCCACTATCCGTATGGATATTTAGAACTCGACTTTTTCGATGTGTTATTGAAAAATAAGCCTCTCCATAAAGCCATATATTAATAATAGACTTTTTGCTACCCGTTATTTTATATTTTAATTTTGAATTAGCATTTACTATAATTTTGGAACCATCTGATAGTTTCAATACGTCTCTCTTACCATATGGAACCGTAATGACATCTTGAGAAGCTAATTCCTGAATAGTTTTCTGGCTTACAGAAAAATATAAAAAACTAATAATACCTATTAATATGGCAACAGCAGCAGCTATTGCCAGTTGATATCGACCTTTTTTCCTATGCTCATTTATAAATGATAGTACTGACTCTGAATTATCAAAAGATGTCTTATTTTCTACATCAATTTTCCCATTCAGATAGTTTAATTCTTCTTTTATTTCCCCCGGTTGAACAACTTGATTTTTGAAGGGTATATTGGAAATTAAACGCGCTTGACGTACTAAATCTTCATTCTTCAAGTCTTCATTTACCCAATTTTCCCAATAAACGATTTCGTCATTATTAGCATTTCCACGTAACCATCTGAGAAATGACCCATCATTCAATAAGTCAGCTAATTCTTTATTATTTTTTGCCATTAATTTATTATCAATATTTGCATCAGGTTTGTTATTACCTCACTTCTAATATTGAGTTACACATAGATCAGGTTTCTACTGTAAAAAATTATTTTTAAAAAAAAAGGAATGTATTCTATAACTAAATAATAACAATAAATAGACTATTATTATTATTATACTTAATCGATTTATAAGTTTGGTTTGGAAGGGCTATTAATCGATAAAGTTTTTTAATAATTGAATGGCTTCTGAAATGTGATTGTAAACACTTTGTGTATTTATTCCCATTACTAAAGCAATTTCTTCATTGGACAGTCCGTCATAAAACTTTAAATACAATGCTTCTTTCTTTCGATTGCTAAGTTTATTTAATGCTGACAGAAGTTTTTCTTTTTGCTCTTTTTGAATCTCAAATAGAATAATTAGTTCTTCCACATTTAAGGTATCATCAAATGATTGATAAAAATATTTATGATTTCTATCAATTCTGCTGGTTTGCTTCTCTAATTGACGATACAGGCGAAGGCGTAAAGCTGAGAATAAATATGGTTTTAAGCTCTTAACGTTAACTAAATTTTTTCTCCTTCGCCAAATAGATAAAAATACATCTTGTATACAATCTTTAACTAATTCTTCATTATTCGAAACAATTTTTAACCCGTAATTAAAAAGGTAGGGATAATACATTGTAAATACATACGATAATGCCTCTCTATCGCCTCTACATAGATTCAATAGAAGATCTGCATCTTCAATTTCATTTTCTTGAAGTAACCTCATAAAACATTTTTATTATGTAAACTAAGGAGACAAAACCTTTATGGATCTTATAATCATTATAAAGTTTAACATAGTTTAAGAATAGATACAAATTCAATTTATATAAGTATATAAACATTTAGTCTATTTTATTTAAATACACTTACGATAATCAATTATTTTATCTACACTTGTATATTAATAATACCTGAATGTAACAGATTTATCATATTTTAATAAATATTTCTCACTTCAAATAGATATTATACTAATATTATACTTTTACAATTCTAGAAGGCTTTGCAAAACCGTCCTTTTGCCCAATATCTGCATTTTCACGACTTCTAAATTCTCGAATATGGTACATATGCTGCGGTTTCGTTGCCGCTCAGGCTATGTCATTTAGCAAAATCCCTGGTTTTGCTAAGTCTTCTTCTAAATAATAATTAGCCACAAAATAACTTCATTTCATCTATTAGATTGATTAAAAAAAACATCTGACAACTCAGAAATAATTCTAAAAATCTTTATTCACCGCCCCACCGGCTGATGTTCCAGCAACCCATTTATAACATTAGCGATATACGCTGCAGGCTTATTAAATATTAAATAATATTGTCCTGTGCCTTTTTTATTCCAGCTTACTTTACCACTCCCATCTACCGTGTTAATGTGACCGGGAATTTTCTTGAAGTAGGGTGAGGCTCCCCGAACGGCGGTTAATACAGCGGTTTCGTCCCAGCTGGAATGTCCGTTACTGTCTGCCGGAGATTGTGGTAAGCTTATACGAAACACATCTTTAACAGGATCATTTTTAATGTTTTTATTATGAACTAAGGGTAAGCCTGTTTTTATTTTCACCCCTATTTTGAATCCATCAAAAATGATGGTCGTGGGCCAGTTTTGGAATACATAATTGGCGGATGGGATATCATTATCGACGTTAAACTCCGCACCGGATGGATACATGCCGGCCATACTTACCAGCTTTTTTACTTTTCGCTTAACCAATTCTCTACCAGTCAGTTTGGAATATTTATCAGGACCTGATTCGAGTAAATTAGCTAAATTTGTAAAAAAACCGATAGTAACGACCGTAACACTATGATCGGGTTGTTTGCTGAGTACTTTACGATATATTTTGACCGGATCCGGTACCTGATGGTTTGATGTTACCTTATGCGGATAGTGAGCTACAATGTATTTTGCCCATCCACGGGTGTCTTTTAATTCCACACTGGGACCTTTGGGAACACCAATGGGTAGGCTGGGTTCTTTAAAGTAGGTATTCAACACATCGATAACTTCACCAATTCTGGAATACCGGTTAGATGCGACGGTCGCTAATATCTTCGCCTCTCCTTTATCCGCGAAAGCATGAAGTAATGTAAAGGCCCCAACGTCATCATAATCAGGACCTATATCGGAGTCTAATATTATATGTACCGGCTTCTTTGTATCTGTGATCTTTCTGTGATGGGATTTATTATTTCCTTTAGCCCAGCCAGGAAGAATTACACATAAAACCATTATAATGAATAAAGACCCAATCCTGATTTTCATAAGTAACTCCTAAATAACAACTTCTTAAAATCTGTTAGTAAATTTACTTTCCAAAATTTCTAATCAACAATTAATCTTTTGTGTCGGATAATTTAACTTCTATGAACGCGAAAATGAAATGGATTATCTTAACGATCTGATATAAAGAGACCAGGCAGGTTTTTAAAACCTGCCTGGTCTTTA
>DATFMK010000546.1:0-2084 GCA_035267005.1 Balneolales bacterium | reverse complement strand
CAATAAAGGAGTTCTGCCACGTAACAAGATAGTAGGACTTTTAAACAAACTTGTTGAGTTTCGAATATCCAAACCGGCTACGCGACCCGTCAAATCCGATATTAAATTGGGTGCCGGTGTCTTAACCAGTTTCGAACCTTTTACTTCCTGAACCGAATAACCCAACGATCCAATCTGCTGCTTCCTGCCTAAAGCGGTAACAACCACTTGTCCTAATAACGCATTTTGCACATTGAGGGTTACATCAATCTGACTTCTGTTGTGAACTAAAATCTGTTTGGTTTGATATCCGGTATAGGAAAAAACCAACGTATCCGCATCAGCCGGTACTTTTATAGAATAGTGACCATTAACATTAGTCACCGTACCAAGACTGAAATGTCCTGGTATAATGATATCCACTCCCGGGAGTGGTTCTTTCGTATCATTCGCTTTTACAATCCCATGCACTTCATGAGACTGAGCGTAGGTAGCAGGCACACACTGCATACCAAACAACATTATAAAGAGAAAACTTGTATATAGAAATTTCATAGAGTTGATTAATTTTTAGTTACTATACTTCCTTTAATTCACTAACCTTTCTTTAAGCTTAGAACCTTTTGTATGATCAGTATCCATTTTGCTGTACAATTCTTGTCTGAATCGACGTCCCAAGAATAATTTCATTAGGTCGTCAAATCAATAGGAAGAAGAGAATATCACAATAACATAACCTTATGTTTATAATAATTTTATGTAATGATGATAATATCTTTACACAAGCTTTATAATGAGTTAAAATTAGCTTATAGTAATATTTTACCTATGGGTTAAGTACATATCTTTTAATTTGCAATACTTTATTGTAAATGCTTAAGCGGGAAATCGATGCATACCCATTTTTATGGTCAAATGACGTTTCGGCGTTTGACATAATTTGCAGGATTTTTTTGGCGAACTTATAAATTATGCCTGAAGGGAAATACTCTTTTACAACATATCGCTTTTATATAAGTTGCACCATTAATATGTAAGGACATACAAACGTTAACAGATATTACATTAAATGATAAAGTTGATTAACCCGGATTATTCACCAAGAAATTTTGTTGTGATCAAGGCGCTCCGAAAGCTTTCGGAGCAACGCAGAGCACGGCCAAATTTCGCAGCTCTTTTTAGACTCCTCAAATTTGAGGAAAACTTTATTTATTACAAGATATTGTTCCTTCAGTATGATAGGTATTGATTCTTGTAACTTACGTGAATAATTCGAGTTAAAACTCAGCGGTACGGAACAAATTGAAAACACTATTACAATGATAACTCAGCATTTTTATGTAATTTGTATCCATTAAATAAGCATTAATTTTTTCATAAAATGATTACATCAGATTCAGATATTTCGACTGTGGATAAATTTATAATTATTGGCGATCGTGTTTTACTGAAACCCAAATCGATGGATAATCAAACCAAAAGCGGACTTTATCTGCCGCCGGGGGTTCAGGAGAAGGAAAATATTCAAAGCGGATATGTCGTAAAAACGGGTCCGGGTTACGCGGCAGCTCCACCGTCTGATGTTGAAGAACCCTGGAAAGAAACAGACGATCTCCCCAAATATATCCCCCTGCAGGCCAAAACGGGAGATCTCGCCATCTATATACAAAGCCAATCTCACGAAATAGAGTATGAAAATGAGAAGTATATCATCGTTCCGCATTCCGCTATTTTATTACTTATTCGTGACGGCTTAACGGATGAATAATAGGAAGCTATGATAAATTGTTCTTTTGTCAACTATCTGCGGTTCCGAAATCACTCAGGCCTTGATATTGAACAAAATCCTGGTTTCGTAAAGCTTTCTAATAATACTATCTAACGAATAGGATTTATTTTTAAGCTCTTGTATATTATGATATATCACTATTTAAATTAGATATACTCATAAATACATGATCCATGATTATTAACCGGCGTCAGTTTTTAAAACAATCTGCCATAGCAGCGGCTTTAGGATTTTTACCCGTATCAAAATTATGGGGATACATAGAGGATACCCATTTTAAAGAAATAAGGGAAGGAATCGGATATTATTCCAACCG
>DATFMK010000545.1:0-4090 GCA_035267005.1 Balneolales bacterium | reverse complement strand
CAAAAACAGCAATTGAACTCGGCCAAAATATCTCGTTAAGTTTATGCTCTCTTGCAATTTCAAGAACATTAAGCAACCCATCCATATTTAATTTCCAGGCCAGTAAAGGTTTTTCTTCCCCTTTAGCGGAGAGCATCGCTGCCAGATGATAAATTTGTCCAATCCGATATTGATCCACAATCTTTTTAAAATGTGTTTTGTCCAGCACATCGAGATGTTCAAATGGTCCGGATTGATTGCAATCACTTCTTGGAGTTACAATATCAGTTGCAACAACGTTGGCCACTCCATAAATTTTGCGTAGCTCGCGAGTCAATGTGGAACCAATTTGTCCGCATGCTCCGGTCACTAATATTTTTTCTTTAAGACTCATTTTTTAATACTATTTATAAGAATTTACTATAAATAATTTCTCTCAATAACAATTAAAGATATTACATTTTGCACTTATTATGCAGTAAAAAGATGAAGCAGTGTAAGGGTTAAAGATATGTCAGCCTTTGCATTCCTATTTTAACTACGATTTTATTAGCTTAGTTATGTTATTATCAAAATTTAATACACCATTAAAATAAGGGTTATTCATTATGTTTGGTAAAATGAAATCATTCCTTCAGAAAGAGATTGAAGATATTAAAGAAGCGGGACTCTATAAAAATGAGCGAATAATCACTTCTCCACAGAAAGCCGTCATAAAATTACAAGACGGTAATGAAGTCATTAATTTTTGTGCAAACAACTATTTGGGATTAGCGGATCATCCTAAAATTATTGAAGCCGCTCATAAAACACTTGACGAACATGGTTATGGAATGGCTTCCGTACGGTTTATTTGCGGAACTCAGGATATTCATAAAGAACTCGAACGGAAAGTATCCGAATTTCTGGGAACAGAAGATACAATTTTATATGCAGCCTGTTTTGATGCCAACGGTGGTGTTTTCGAACCATTATTTGGTCCTGAAGACGCCATCATTTCCGACGAGCTCAATCATGCTTCCATTATCGACGGCGTGCGCCTGTGTAAAGCTCAGCGGTATCGTTTCAAAAATAATGATATGAACGATCTCGAAGAGCAATTGAAGATAGCAGATAAAAAGGCGAGACATAAAATTATCTGTACGGATGGTGCTTTTTCGATGGACGGGATCATCGCGCAATTGGACAAAATCGTGGAGTTGGCGGATAAATACGATGCGCTCGTCATGACGGATGAGAGTCATTGCACGGGTTTTCTTGGAAAAACAGGACGTGGTGCTATCGAATATAGGGATGTAATGGGTAAAGTGGATATCATCACCGGTACTTTTGGGAAAGCCTTGGGCGGTGCTTCCGGCGGTTTTACTTCGGGACGAAAAGAGATTATTGAGATGTTGCGACAACGTTCTCGTCCCTATTTATTTTCGAATACACTGGCGCCATCTGTTGTTGGCGGTAATCTCGCGGCGCTGGAATTGCTATCTGAGAGTACGGCACTACGAGATAAATTGGAAAGTAACACCAAATATTTCAGGCAGAAAATGACTGAAGCCGGATTTGATATCATACCCGGGGTTCATCCGATTATCCCAATTATGTTGTACGATGCCAAGCTTTCTCAGGAAATGGCTGAGAAAATGCTGGAGCGTGGTATTTATGTGATCGGTTTCTATTATCCGGTCGTTCCAAAAGGTAAAGCACGTATCCGTGTTCAATTATCGGCTGTGCACGAAAAAGAACATTTGGATAAAGCTATCAATGCCTTTACGGAAGTTGGAAAAGAACTAAACATTATTTGATTGATTTTTGATCATTCGTAAGAGCAATACTTTTTTAGGTGTTGCTCTTTTTATTTTTCCCTGATGATCTGCCTCAGATTAATCACAGTAACCAAATAATCGTAATAGTCTTTATTCCGCATAAATTCTAACCAGAGGGCATCGATTTCCTCTCTGTGTAATTCGCCATTTAAATAGCGCTCTATTTGTTGTAATATTTTCACATCTCTATTCATCTTTCTAATAAGACCGGCGAAAGCATCATTCATTACAATCATTAGAAAAATTAAATAAATGGAAATTGATCTCTTTCTAAATGGAATTTTTGATAAATCCTCTTAAAAAAAAGATATTATAGCTTAACTTGGATTATTCACCAAGAAATTTTGTCGTGATCAAGGCGCTCCGAAAGCTTTCGGAGCAACGAAGAGCACGGCCAAATTTTGCAGCTCCTTTTAGTGTCCTCAAAATCGAGGACCGGTTTATTTTTTATAAGTACTTTAATTAACAATATGATATATATTACTTATTATGGGTTACGTGAATAATTCGGGTTAACGTGCATGATCATATAAATACTTATATCTTTACACAAGATTTTAAGCATGAAAAACCGATAACAAGTGAAATAATAATTATTGATGCCACAGTTTTTTTCTACACCTCTCTTCACCTGGGTAGTCCTTCCCTTATTAATTATATTGGCCCGAATATGTGATGTCTCTTTAGACACGATTCGGATCATTTTTGTCATTAATGGTAAAAAGGTCATCGCTCCAATTTTGGGCTTTTTCGAAAGTTTAATCTGGTTGCTGGCTATTACACAGATTATGCAGCATTTATCAAATCCGGTTTGCTATGTTGCATACGCTTTTGGTTTTGGTTTAGGGACTTACATCGGAATGAAGATAGAGGAAAAACTGGCTATTGGATATGCGATTATACGTGTCATTACCAAAACGCCAGGTGATGAATTGGTCCATAATTTACAGCAACAAAATTACAGAACGACGAAAGTAAAAGCTGAGGGGAAAACAGGCGAGGTTGACATTATCTTTAGCATAATACGCAGATCCGACATTAATCATTATATTAACACGGTAAAGAAATTTAATCCGTCTGCCTTTTATACGATTGAAAGCGTACGTGCTATTAGTAATAATCTTGGTTCCGTGTCAAAAATGATGTATTATCCCAAAAAATCGGTGCATAATCTAAATCCTTAGCGATCGTTATTAAAAAAAAGGAGAAAATGGAGACGACAACTTTAAAAGAATCCACATCCAATTCTGATCACATTAAAAAAGGTCGACTACTGGAATACATAACAGTTGGCTGGGATATATTAGAAGCAGTAGGTGCACTCATTGCAGCTATTTTATCGGGAAGTGTGGCGCTTCTCAGTTATGGAATTGATTCGATTATTGAAGTGACGTCTGGAACCATTTTACTATGGCGTTTGCAGGAAGGAGAAAAAGGAGAAGCCCGTGAACTATTAGCCGCCAGGCTTGTAGGAATCAGTTTAATTGCTTTGTCTTTATATATTATTTATGATGCCGGTTCCTCCCTGTTTTTGCATAATCCTCCGGAAACCAGTTATTTTGGAATCGTCATCGCCGCATTTTCTGTCGTCATTATGCCGGTTTTAGCGCGAGCTAAAAGAAAAGTTGCGGAAGGAATATCAAGCAAAGCCATGCATGCGGATTCCAAACAAACCGATATCTGCGCCTATTTATCCGCAATACTTTTAGCTGGATTAGTACTTTATGCCATTTTCGGTTGGTGGTGGGCAGATCCCGTGGCGGCCTTGATTATGGTTCCCATCATAACCAAAGAAGGAATTGAAGCATTACAAGGCGAAACCTGTTCTTGTGATGACGATTGTTGCTGAATTTTTCTAAACCTAAACCCTAAGCCAAGATTCAACAACCATCGTATCACGAAACAAAAACTAAGATAAATTCAATAAAATCTACCAGAGACGTCCATTCTGAAGTTCATCAGTATCGCCTTCTGAAGAAGATTCATAACCGTTATTTTTGGTATTGACTTCTTTAACTTTTTGAGTTTCTTTGTTCGCTCTCTTTATAATATCAGAAAAGTGAATTTCTTCGGAAAAGCTTTTGTAATGTTTGGTTCTTTTAGAAAAATTCTTATCTGAATTTATATTTCCCTGAAAATAGGCTCCTTCATCTATTTTCAGTTTTTGACAATTCACATCTCCTTCAACCGCTGAACCCGATGATAGATAAAGCAGACTGTCAGTTTGGACATCACCTTTAACTTTGCCATATATATCAATCGAGCTCCCCTTTATATCTCCATTAATTACG
>DATFMK010000544.1:0-4488 GCA_035267005.1 Balneolales bacterium | reverse complement strand
CCCGAAGAGCCGATATTCTGGTTGATAACAAAATTCTTGTGGAACTGAAAGCGCTCATTAATTTAGAAGAAGTACATCTTGCACAAGCACTAAATTATCTGGAAGCCTATAATCTTGAAATAGGTTTATTGATCAATTTCGAAGCAAGAAGCCTGCAATTCAAACGATTATTGAATAAGAAATTCAAAAATCCCGGTAATCCGTTAATCAAGTCACATCCCGGTTCAGATAAAAAAAGAATGGAAATAAATGGAGTACATAAGGGATACCAAATCGTGCATAATACAGAATCAAGAAAATAGGGATTATGGATAACAAAGAACTTCCTTCAAATGATTTGGTGCTTTATTCAACGTCAAGTGGTGATGTTAAAGTTGAAGTGTTTGTTTATGATGAAACAGTGTGGTTAACACAGAAAAGATTAGCTGAACTTTTTGGGGTTGATCGGTCTGTAGTTACAAAACATTTAAATAACATATTTAATGAGGGTGAATTAGATAAAGATTCAGTATGTGCATTATTTGCACATACTGCTGAAGACGGCAAAACCTATCAAACACAATTTTATAATTTAGATGCCATAATTTCTGTAGGGTATCGGGTTAATTCCTATCAGGCGACTCAGTTTCGTATTTGGGCGACTCGTACACTTAAAGAATTTATCACGAAAGGATTTGTTCTTGATGATGACCGGTTAAAACAAGGGAAGACCTTATTTGGGAAGGATTATTTTGACGAACTCATTGAGCGAGTCAGGGAGATACGGGCATCGGAACGCCGCTTTTATCAAAAGATTACGGATATTTATGCTCAATGCAGTATAGATTATGATCCTAAATCCCCCATTACCAAAGAGTTCTATGCTACGGTACAAAATAAATTACATTGGGCCATAACCGGAAAAACAGCCGCGGAAATTATAGCTAAGAGAGCCAATGCCCAAAAATCTCATATGGGTTTAACGAATTGGAAAAAAGCTCCCGATGGGAAAGTATTGAAATCTGATGTCAGAGTAGCTAAAAATTATTTATCGGAAAAAGAGATCAAAGAGCTCAATCGCATTGTAACTATGTATCTGGATTATGCGGAATTACAAGCCGAAAAACAACGGCCGATGAAAATGATTGATTGGATTAAAAAATTAGATGGCTTTCTGCAATTCAACGATTATGAAATACTAAAAAATCCTGGTCAGGTTAAAACGTTAGTTGCTAAAAATTTAGCTTAAAAAGAATATGAAAAATTCAGGCCCATACAGGATAAAGACTTCAAATCCGATTTCGATAAATTGGTAGATAAGGTTAAGAAAAAAAGCAAAGATTAAAATGGCCGAAGAACAGTTACATAAAATTTTAACGACGGGAGCCCGGTTTATAGGTGGAGAAGATGCCTATAAGAAAATGGTTCCCGAATATATATTTTCCAATCTTCGGGAAGGATGGGGAAAAAGGCCCTATCAAAAAGAAGCGTTTGGCCGGTTTATTTATTACATGGAACAATATCCTGACCGCAAAGAAAATATTCCCACTCAGTTACTTTTTCATATGGCCACCGGCAGCGGTAAAACGGTAATTATGGCCGGACTGATTTTATACTTGTATGAACAAGGGTATCGAAATTTCCTGTTTTTCGTGAATAGCACCAATATCATTGAAAAAACAAAAGACAATTTTCTAAATCCGACTTCAAATAAATATCTGTTTGATCAATCCTTACAGATAGGTGAAAAACAGATTCGTATTAAAGAAGTAGATAATTTTTCAGCGGTAAATTCGGATGACATTAATATCGTTTTTTCCACCATCCAGGGGCTGCATATGCGGTTAAATCAACCCCGGGAAAATGCGGTAACGTATGAGGATTTTGAAGATCAGAAGATCGTTTTATTGTCGGATGAGGCGCATCATATCAATGCGGAGACAAAAAAAGGGAAAAAATTAAATCAGACCGAACTCTTCGAAATTACCAGTTGGGAAGAAACCGTAACCAAAATATTTCATGCAAATAATGAAAATTTGTTGTTGGAATTTACAGCTACGGCCAATTTAAATTACCCCGAAATTGAGAGTAAATATCGTGATAAGATCATTTTTGATTATCCATTAAAAGAATTTAGAAAAGATGGGTATTCAAAAGACGTTAAAGTTTTACAGGCAGATTTAAATGATTTTGAACGTGCGTTACAAGCGATATTGTTAAATCAATTTCGGTTGAAAATATTTGCTAAATACGGGAAGCTGATAAAACCGGTAGTATTATTTAAATCAAGAACGATTAAAGAAAGTGAAGATTTTTATGATCATTTTGTGCAACGTATTAAACAATTATCAGTTAATGACATAGCCAAGATTAAAAATAATTCCAATTTAGATCCGGTTCTAAACCGGGTTTTCGGTTATTTAGAGGGTGAGCATATCACATTGAATAATTTGATAACTGAATTGAAAGAAGATTTTTCGGAGGATAAATGCCTTACGGTAAACAGTAAAAATGAAAGTGAGGAAAAACAGTTAGCGGTCAATACGCTTGAAGACGAAAATAATCCATACCGCGCAATCTTTGCGGTTGACAAATTAAATGAAGGATGGGATGTTCTGAATCTGTTTGATATCGTTCGTTTATACAATACCCGTGATGCGAAATCGGGGAAGCCTGGAAAAACCACGATGTCCGAGGCACAGTTAATAGGTCGTGGTGCGCGTTATTGTCCTTTTCGTATTAAACCGGATCAGCCGCTCTATCAGAGAAAATATGACATCCGGGACAATCAGGAAGAAGATGAATTGAGAATTTGTGAGGAACTCTATTACCACAGCGCTTATAATCCAAAATACATCGATGAATTGCACACGGCTCTTGAGGAAATAGGTATAAAAGCAAGAGAAGTAAAACAACAGCAGTTAGAATTAAAATTCGGATTCAAAGAAACTAAATTCTACAAATCAGGCTTAATGTTTATCAACGAACGTGAAAAATATGCACGAGAGGATATTTTTGCATTACCTGAGAGCTTCATAAAAACAACGCATAAATTTTCATTAACAACAGGGTTTACCCAATCTCTTTCTGCTTTTGATGAACAAGAAAATTCCAAAATTGTAAAAAAACAACGAGACTATTATCTGACTGATTTTGAATCCCAGCTTCTTCGAAAAGCGTTATCCAGACTCGATTATTTTCAATTTTCAAAACTGAAAAGGAATTTACCCAATTTAAAATCCATTACGGAATTTATAACCTCAGATCAATATTTAGGTAAAGTGAAAGTGGAGGTCGAAGGTCCTGAAAGTAGAGTTAGAAATCTCACTCAAAAAGATAAATTAGATGCAGCCATATCCGTTTTAGAAAAGTTATCATCATTGCTACAATCAAATAAAGTTGATTATAAGGGAAGTAAAGAGTTTAAACCTTATATGATCAAAGACACCATAAAAGATAAAACGCTGAACATCGCTCAGGATAACGGAGGAGATAGAGAATATGGCGTTGGCCAATCCGAAACTACCAATGATACGTTAAGACTTAACTTAAAAGATAAGGATTGGTATGCATTCAACGATAATTTTGGAACGTCAGAAGAAAAATATCTGGTCAAATATATCAATAAGGTTTACGATGATCTGAAATCCAAATATGAAGAGATCTATTTAGTCAGAAACGAACGGCATTTTAAAATATTCAGCTTTGAAGATGGTCGACCCATCGAACCTGATTTTGTGCTTTTTTTAGTTGAAAAGAATTCTCACACATCATTTTATTATCAAATATTTATTGAGCCCAAAGGTCAGCATTTACTGGAGCATGATGCCTGGAAAGAAGCCTTCCTAAAGAAAATAAAAGAAGAAACGGAACTGGAACAATTGTGGGAAGATCGTGAATACAAAGTTTGGGGCATGCCATTTTATAATGAGTCAGAGAGAAAAAACGAATTTGAAAAAGAATTTACGAATCTGATAAAATAAAAGTTACCTTTCTGTCATAATCACAGATTCACCCAGATTATAGGATTACGCAGATTTAGAGTTTATTCTCACGCTGATGACTGAATTCCTAAAGCCGAAATTATTCATGTAAGCTAAAAGAATCAATACATTTCATATTGGAAAAACAACATCTTATAAAAAAATAAAGCGTCCACAAATTTGAGGACGCAGAAAAGATCTGTAAAATTTGACTGTGCTCTGCATTTTAATCCGGGTTATCTGAACCGGGATTTTTATGGATTAAGCAGATGACCACGATTATTAAACCAAATTCAAGATTAAAAAAATCGGGGAAATCCATAAATCATATAAATCCCGGTTCAGACAAAAAGAGCGAATCAATGAAGACCAATACGTATAAATATCAGGAAGCGACGAAAAATATCATTGGCTGTGCTATGCAAGTACATTCCTTTTTGGGAAATGGTTTTCAGGAGGTCATTTATCAGCGTTCCTTGGTCGTTGAAATGGGAATACAGGGATTAGATTTCGCCAGAGAAGTAGA
>DATFMK010000543.1:0-2685 GCA_035267005.1 Balneolales bacterium | reverse complement strand
CATAACTGTTGGACCCAATATGTTAGATGAAACTCCAACCGGTATATCATTTTTCGCACACGGTACACTCGTTAAAGGCAAATTGAATGGTTTCGTACGTCAGGACCTTTTCAATCCGGATACGAAAAAGAATTATACCGGCTACAAAGAAGATTTCACTTTATTTGGATTGGATTACAAAGTTTCTCATATGGTTGACTTAATGCCAAATATCTGGATCAACAGCTATTCGGCTATGGGTAATAATCCAAGCAGAAAGAGTGATGTTGTAGCTCGGGTAACATGGTACTTTAATTTCTAAAAAAACAAGAAGGGCCGATCATGGTATTGGTCCTGATACTTTTATTCATATTACTTTTATACTTCGATATAAAAAACAAATCAAAAAATCTAACTATGAAATCTAAATTTCACCAATTAACAAGTTTATTTTTTGCAATTGCTGTTGCGTTGACATTTACAGCATGTGGCGGCGGCAAAAAATCGAATAACAAGGCCCAATCGGCGGCTAATACTTCCAAAATGGAAAAAAGTGCCGGTGGAGCTCAACATATAATGGGTGCGGGTTCTACCTTTGCATATCCTATCTATACCAAGATGTTCGATGCTTATAATAAAAAAACGGGTATTCAGGTTAACTACCAAGGTATTGGATCTGGGGGAGGAATTCGTCAGCTCGAAAGTAAAATCATCGATTTTGGTGGGTCTGATGCTCCGTTAAGCGATAAAGAAGAAAAGAAAGCTCCTGCTTTTATCGTTCATATTCCTACCTGTTTAGGTGCGGTAACGATGAGTTACAATTTACCAGGCAAACCCAAATTACGGTTCACACCTTCAGTACTCGCTGATATCTATCTGGGTAAAATCAAGAAATGGAATGATCCCCGAATCGAAAAAATTAATCCGGGTGCTAAATTACCGAATATGCAGATTACCGTTGTTCACCGTTCTGATGGAAGTGGAACAACCTTTATCTTCAGTAACTATCTTTCCAAAGTAAGTAAAGCCTGGAGCAATAAAGTTGGATTCGGTAAATCTCTCGATTGGCCTGTAGGTTTGGGAGGAAAAGGTAATCCTGGCGTAGCCGGTATCATCAAAAATACTCCCGGTGGATTTGGATATGTTGAGCTGATCTATGCGCTTCAAAACAACATGCCTGTAGCTGAAATGCAAAATAAGAGCGGTAATTATATCAAGCCTACGCTCGAGTCCACCAGTTTGGCTGCTAATATAAAAATGCCGGCTGATGCTCGTGCGATTATTACCAATACCGATGCCAAACAAGGTTATCCTATTTCCGGATTTACCTGGGTACTGCTTTATAAGCAACAAAAATATAACGGTCGCTCAGAAGCTAAAGCAAAAGCCTTAGTAAACTTAGTATGGTGGATGATTCATGACGGACAAAAATTCACCAAGCCTTTAAACTATGCTCCGCTGCCGAAAGCTGCCGTCAAAGTTGCCGATAATATTTTAAAGTCGGTTAAATATGGTAATCAAACACTGCTTCAGAATAAATAATCGATATTTATAGAAAGAAGAGTATTGTAAGGATTGAATCTTTACATTAACATTGATATCATAGGGTTCCTGGTGAATTTTCACAGGAACCCTATGACATTTTGACGGGTTTTAAAAATTTTATCTACTTTTTTCGTATTATCACGGACTCATTTTAAAAAGAGATTTTATTCATAATATCTGGTAAGAATGTGGATCATTCTGATATAAAAAACATAAGTCTGTTATCTCTTAAAGAAAAAATTTTTAAAGGGCTACTATTATTTGCAATAGTGACCGTTATATTAATTGTCGTAGCTCTTTTCTTAGTATTAATTATTAATTCATGGCCTTCACTTAAAACATTCGGTATTAAATTTATTTACGGGACTACCTGGAATCCTGTTAAAGATAAATTTGGGGCCTTACCTTTTATTGTCGGAACGCTATTAACCTCATTTCTGGCTCTGATTATTTCAGCACCATTCTCGCTGGCTCTCAGTTTGTATTTAGGAGAGTATTTTCGATCAGGCTGGATGTCGGAAGTATTACAGAATGCGGTTGAATTGTTAGCAGGTATCCCCTCAGTTATATATGGTTTCTGGGGGTTATTTGTTTTAGTTCCCATCATACGATCTGTTGAAATGGAATTAGGAGCTCCGCCATATGGTTTAGGGGTCTTAGCATCCTCTATAATACTCGCTGTGATGATCATTCCTTATTCGGCTTCCGTGAGCAGAGAGGTAATTAGTTTAGTACCCGGCAACCTGAAAGAAGCGGCTTACTCGTTGGGGGCAACACGTTATGAAGTAATAAAAAAAGTGATTATACCTTACACTTGGTCAGGTATACTTGCTGGAATTATTTTGGCTCTCGGTCGTGCTCTTGGCGAGACAATGGCAGTGACAATGGTAATTGGAAACACAAATAACCTTCCGACAAGTATTTTTAGCACGGGGAATACAATGGCAAGTGTTATCGCTAATGAATTTACTGAGGCCAGCGGAAATCTTTATCTATCTTCTCTTATTGAGATCGGACTCATATTATTTCTAATAACAATGGTTATAAATTTTATTGGAAAACGTATAACTAAACGATATTCCTTGTAACGGCATGGCAGATAACAAAGTTGCATATCGAAAATTTAAAGATAGCTTATTTCGTATCGCTGTTATTTCATTT
>DATFMK010000542.1:0-4469 GCA_035267005.1 Balneolales bacterium | reverse complement strand
GGGGGATTTCACTTTTTACACTTTCTTACATGAGTAACTTAAACCTAATCAAAACTTAATATTTAGTATAAGTTAATTATTTGATTAAATTAAAAACTATTAATTATCCATCTAAGTGGTAATAAGTTACAAGTATATATTTTGATATCAGTATACGAGGCCATACAATTTGAAAGCGTCGCTAAGGGAGGATCAACTAAACCATTAATAGTTAATATTCAAACTAATGATGGAATAAAAACTTTTGTTGTAAAAGTTTTTAATGAAAATGCTATTAATCAATTTAATGCTACATGTAAAGAAATTTATGCTTCGGTTTTAGCAAAAGAATTTGATCTATTAGTACCTGAATTTGGCATTGTTGAATTTTCGGATAGTTTTATTGAAACACTTCCTCCTGAAATAAAATCACGAATACAATTACCCTTTAATCGATTTAACTTCGGAAGTGAACTTCTAAATGGATACTTTCAGTATAGTAAATCTCTCAGATTAAGAGAGTTAAATGATTACGATATTGAATCTATTTATGCTTTTGATTTTCTAATCTTGAATAGGGATAGAAATGAAAAAAAACCTAATATTTTATTAGGTGATGATGGTGATGCATATCTAATTGATCATGAACAATCACTATTAATTAAACCGGATCATACCAATTTTAATGAAAATTCGTTATCATATAACTATTCATATCATATATTTTTTGATCATTTAAGGAGAAAAAGAGTAGCTCCCGGGTTTGATACATTTGAAGAATATCTAAGACGATTAGATATTCATTTGCTTTCGGACAGTTTTGATGATTTACAAGAGCTGGGATTCAATACCGAAGATGGATTACTTGCAAGGTGGCACTTAGAACAAGCGAAAGAAAAAATATTAGACTTTAAAGAACTGTTAATTAATTCTGTAACGTGAATAAGATATATCAATATAGCATTTTAAAATACAAGCATTCTGCTCTATTGGAAGAGTATGTAAATGTTGGTGTTTTGTTATTCTTTATCTCAGATAAAGAACTGCTATTCTTATATCCGAATGCTTTTCAAAGGATATCTAATTTATACCAGGATATATCTATTTCGCGTTTAAAAAAACATTTGGGGGCCTTTAATCGTAAGGTTAGAGAATTAAATAAAAGGCTTAATAATGATCAAACTAAGTTATTTGATGAATTCAATGATTTACAAAAGCTTATTGAAGAACATTTAATAGCGCAAGATTCAACAAATCTGGAATTTGTCGTACATAATCAGGGCTTATATACGGATAAAAAATCTGTAAGTGAGTTTTTGTACAAATCTTATTTATCTCATTATGATTACTTCAAAAGTAAATCTAAAAAGGATGAGAAATATATTCTTGCCAAAATAGAATCGGGTTTAAAGGATAGATTACCTGATCCTGAAAATTGGAAATATATCAAAAGAGACATTTCTATTTCAACTTCACTTAAAGAAGAGAAATTTGATTATGGTTGGAAAAATGGATCCCTCAACCTTATAGCTCCAGTAGGTTTTGATTTAATTGATGAAGATGCTGTCTATAACAAAGCTTACAAATGGTCTGGAAAACTATCTGCTTTAGCACCAATAGCAAAAGAAAAAAACTTTAAATTTGATTTAATCGTCTCCAGGCCTACTCACAAAGCGCTCTTTAAAAAGTATGATAAAGCTATAAAATACTTAGATGAGAATGATGCCCCCAAGCATATTTATGAGGAAGATGAAATTAGCAGTTATTTGGATTATGCTATAAGCGAAATTAGGTCAAAACCTTAACAGATCCAGTACTATTAACCAATAGTATTATCGGAATTAAAATTTAATAGTAAGATATATTAGCCTTGTTTTCTCCCCGTTTCCAACATCCCCGCTGGAAACGCCAATCCTGAAAACCTGTTTCAATAACAACGAATCTCTACATCCGCACCTTTTTTGAAAAACCTGGCTCATTAGTTATTGATCTCTCACTGTCCCCGTTTATTAAAAACAGGAAGCAGAACAATCCGGAAGCATTCTCCAGGTGGCTATGGGAACATTTTTTTGTCTTCCCTTTGTGGGACAATTTTGAGTCTGATTTTTAACTTGTATTTATCTCATCTCTTGGCCGACAGATTCTTTGAACGCTTACAGATTGATTTTGGTGCAGGTGCCAACCTGACAGCGTCTCGGAGACCTGTCAGCGTTTGTAATTGGGGCTTTAATGTGACCCCCGGAGGTTTTAATATAGAATCAATAATAATTCTCTGAAATGACCGGGGTTGGGAAGAGCTATATTTCCGGGATACTCAAATGTAAAAAGGGAATGACAGAAAAGGTGATCTGGAATATGGCTAATCACTTTAAGATAAGGTGGGTGGCTTTTTTAATAATGGGTTTGATGATTTGTAACGAATATGAATTTAAGTAATCGTTAAAATCAGAGATTTATGCCGGTTTTATAAAGGGAGATAAAAACGGAGACGGCGGGACGACCTTTGGTCGTATATGCGTTGGTTAAAAATATATGAATCAGATTTTAAAATTCTTTTAAGTTTGTGGACGTCTATCTTATTTATATTATAATTAATCATTGATTTTGTTGTACAATCGAATACAAATCAATCGGGTGTTGTGTAGAAACCGGGGGAAAATGAGGGACAGAATCCGGAAGACTGGGCCAAAGCGGAGAAACCTTCCAATTAGATACGGTGCACTTCATGACAATGTAATGTGCACCCGGACCTTTGTGGATATCCCGAATAAATGTGAAATATTTGCCATCCGGACTCCAGACAGGAAATTCTCCACCCAGATGGGTAAACTGCCGGGTATGTGTTCCATTAGAGTTAGTCACAAAAATTTGGGGAGCATTGTTAATATGCTTGGAAAATACGATGATATCTGAAGTGGGGCTAGGAGATAAATAAATAGAATACCTTTTTGTTTCTTCATCTGTTATATGAGTAATCCAATGCCAATTTTTAGTAGTTAAATTATAATTGATATAATTTCCACTCATTGAATCAGATTGGGTAGTATATTTCTCACCAGTGATATATTTTTCATTATTTCCCAGTTGACCACTATCTGTTATTGGTACTAACGGTCCCCTAATACTATCCGTTTTAAGATTCATAATATAGAATCCACGTTCATATGATTGTTGATATGCTTTGTCTACAACTGATAGAAGTAAATGGATTCCATCCTGAAACCAGAAAGGCTGAGATACTGTTGCCTTATTAAAATACTGATTCTTTTTCCCATTCAATTGTTTGGCTATCATGGTATTTAAATTAACAGTAAAAACATATAAATAAGGGGTTAAGGCATATGAAAAAGCTATTTTTGTATTATCTGGAGCCCAACTTATGGCGGCACTATTCGTAGAAATAAGTTTGGGATTACTCCCATCTTTATTTACAATCCATAGTTGTTCCCGGGGATCTTTAATGGTACGACTTGGGGTCCAGTACCGCACAATAGCGATTTTTTGACCATCTGGACTTGGAAAAACACTGGTTATCCATTCCGTACCGGACATAGCGTCTCCCCCATATTCTCCGGGTTTAAAATAAGGCTCAGTTGGCTTTGGTTTCTGGGAAACAGGATTAGTGCAGGAATAAAAAAGTGCTAATGCTACAAGGGATAATATATTCATAATCATTCGCATATATAGAATTTGTTAACCGTGACAATTAAGCGCAAATAAAATATCCATGGCAAAGAAAAACTTTGCCATGGAAGATTAAGTTATTTAACTAGCATTAATTTAATTGATTGATTAAACGATTTTCCAGTATGTCCTATGGCATGGATTCGGACAATATAAAGTCCACTGGATTGAATAAGTTGTCGTAGTTTCATAATGTCGATTCTTTGTCCTGCCATATTTTTTGCCAAGATTACGCATCATTATGGAAAGTGGCACAACGGCCAGCGAAATAAGTAGAGGATCACTCGTTTAAACTGGCACAATGACCTCCGAAACAGCCACTTAATAGTGCACGTGTAGAAGGAGGATATTTATTTGCCAGACGAATGATGGATTGTTTGTCTTCATCCGAACGTTCAGTAATCATGTTTATTAAACGCTTCGTGGACTTTATAATGGTCTTGTCCGGTATTCTTTTTATATAGCGTAAATCGTCTAAAATTTTAAGGAGCTGGATATTTTCTTGGTAATAGTATTTTTCTGCTGCTCAAACCGAATGCTATATTTGCCACGCTTAAGTTTTGGCCGGATCACATTTTTACCGATTTGAATGGTATTACTAACTTGAGTGGTTAATCCTAATTCGTTATATATACTTTAGCCGGTGGATATAGCCGGTTACTTTACGTCCTCTTCTATCAAGTCTTTGACCACCTGATACTGATTTGGTTGTAATTCTCCGAAAGGGGTTTTTTCCGGTTTGTAATATTTGCCTTTGCTCAGTTTGGCTATTTTGCCTGAATTGACCATGCGGTTCAGGGCTTTGA
>DATFMK010000541.1:0-4022 GCA_035267005.1 Balneolales bacterium | reverse complement strand
AATGTGTTTTTGTAAGTTTAAATTTTGTTTTCAATATCGGAAATGGATTATTCTCACAGATTTACTGCTTACTGTTTACTGTTATGTCAGACTGACAATTTCCACTCGCAGGATTTTTCTTCCTAAAAACTGTTCGGCAAGTTGTTGAAAACGTTGGGGCTTGTCACTTACAAAACACTCAAGCTCTCCCTTATTATCCGTGTTTAATAACTGTTTTTCAGTTAGAAGGCCTTTTGCCATTTGAGCTATTGAAGTGGCAGAATCAACTATTTGTAACCCATTATTTCCTAAGATTTCACGAATGGATTTCTTAAATAAAGGATAATGGGTACAACCTAAGATCAAGCTGTCCAGCTTCTTATCTTTAAAATCTTTCAAATATATTTCGAGTGTCTGTTTGGCGATATCATTATCAGTCCAACCCTCTTCGGCAAGTGGTACTAACAAAGGGCAGGCTTTCGAAAACACATGCAATTCCGGGTTAATTGCATGAAGGGCTTTATCATAGGTTCCGGACCCAATTGTAGCAAGTGTACCAATTACTCCCACTTTTTTATGATGGCGTGAGACTTTTTCAGCAGCAATCGATCCGGCTTTTACAACACCTAAGACCGGGATATTATGTTTTTGACAATAAGCGGTTACTTCGGGTTCAGCAGCGGCAGATACCGTATTACATGCGATTAATATCATCTTTACTTTTCGATTGATCAAAAAGTGTGTTATTTGCAACGCATATTCCCGAACCGTGTTAACTGATTTTATACCGTAAGGTACGCGGGCCGTATCGCCAAAATAAATAATATCTTCATTGGGTAAAGCCTCCATGACGGCCTTAGCTACGGTTAATCCACCGATACCGGAATCGAAAATGCCGATAGGTGCCTTATTGCTTAATTTCATTCAGATAAGAAAATTCGTTTGATGATGTTAACTTAAATAGTGCCTTGTATTGTATTGTAATGGAAGGTTATGCAAAACCTTCTAATAATGATAAATAATATCAATTCCACATAGAATAGAAAATAATCGGATATTATTAAAGGAAGTATCTGTTGGATTTAGAATTTTCTTGCAATGACGACCTCCTTCTTAAACGTTTCGGCCGGTCCCGAAGAACTATTATAAGCTTGTATTAAGAGTATATAAATTCCAACTTTATTGCGATTCTCATTATCCGACAAACCGTTCCAAATGATGGTACCTGTACTGCCGGCTAATTTATTATTAACCAAATGCCGGACTATTCTTCCATATCGATCGAAAATGCGAATTCGAAGCATATAATCGGGTTTAGCAAAATGATAAGAAATGGAGAGATTATCCTGAAAACCATCGTGATCCGGTGAAAATGGATTTGGAGATAGTTTTATCGTATTGGCCGTATTTGCGACTTGCGGTTTTATCATAATGGAATTAGCAGTCCCCGGAGTTCCACCAGCCGGACTCGCGCTCGATCCCCAATTTTGTGCACTATTACTCGGTCCGTCCGGATCAATACGTTCGATACTTATTCCATGATGATCTGGGATATTAGGATCCTGCCAGGTATCGGAATAATAAACAGAATCAATCGTTTGACCACTATTATTGCTGATATAAACAGTTCCGCTTTTTGATGATAAACTCATAGTAGTACGGTCGACTCGACAAAAAAGAGTACTATCCTTTTGGGGCTTAAAAGATTGATAGATTCGGGAGCTTAGAAAAGAATGCACTGTATCTGCGTATAAGACGACATAATCGTGAGGTGGAATTGTAATGAAAGCATCATTCAATGGATAGATTTTTGTGATCTTTCCGTTTTCATCGGGTGCGTCATGAAGAAATGCACCTGACAACGAAATGGCAACACTTTTCCTATTATATAATTCCACATATTCACACTGATCCGGCTGATGATCTCTGGGGTTAGTGATCGGGTGATACATGATTTCGTTGATAACCACATCTCTTTTATTAGGTGGATGAGCGATCGTTAAAGTTGTATCCTGCAGAATATTTCCCGTAGTATCGGCAATATTCTGTAATCTTATTTTGTATGATTTAGTGGAAATAAGTTTATAATTTAAAACAACTTGTAAAATTTTGGGTGATTTATTGATTACCGACTTTAAAATAACTCCAGATTCTTTTAAGCTAATCTTTGATTTAGAAGTTATGAGTGCCGGTTCATTAAAAGAAACCATAATTTTCGAGTAATCAGAATTAAACTTGGCTAAAAGTGCTTTAGGAGGGAAATCATCCGGATTATAAAAAAGATGAAATGTCGTATCCCGGATGACATTTCCAAAAAGATCCTTGATACCGGAAATTGACAATGTATAATTTGTTCGATGTTTTAAATGTTCAGTCAGGGTGAGATAAACCATCGATTGAGAAAAGATGGTCGAATCAATTGATAATGATGGGCTAAATTGGAAAGAAGAATTGGGATCTTCGCCGGAATGAATAATTTTAGAGAAGGTCAACATAAAATGACGGTCATCAATAATCTTCAAATGTTTGACAACCGGAGGTGTCGTGTCTTTTGATATTTTATTCGGTTGACCGGGGGTTCCACCTAAAATAGCAGGAGAATTTCCCCAATTCTCTTTATAGATTGATGGCACCATAGCAGAGCGTCGTTCCAATGATTTACCGTTGCCACCCCATGATGAATGATATTCTAAAGAATCGATCATCTGACCGGAATCATCTATCAATTTTATTCTATCAAACGAATTATTGAGGATCGGGAAATCCAGCATTTGATAGAAAGAGTGGCTTCCAAAGTGACGATATAGCGTTGTGGTATCAGAAGTTAAAACGATATATGAGTTTGGATGTAAAATTAGATTATTGTCAGTTATGGTACGAACAGCATTAGAAGCATCATCCAATTGCCAATTTTTCAAATTAAATGTCTTATCGGAAGCATTATATAATTCCACATATTCCGATACATTAGATGGAGGATCATACATTATTTCATTGACAACGATATCCCGTTTTTGAGGTTTGTCATACAAAGTGAACGAAACCGTAGTATCAGGTACGGATTGATCATACTGATTTTTTAAATGTGAGATCGTTAAGCTATACAAACCGCCAGCGAGACTATTTGGATATTTAAGTGTGAGAAGATTACCATTGGTTATAATATTTTCAGGAGATCCGATGTGACGATTTATCGTGAAGTCGCCGGTTGAGATGCTAACATTGTCTAATGGTGTTGTAAATTGCAGTTGAATTTCTTTTCTCGAAATAAGTTTATAGTCAATGAGTTTAGTGACTGATTGCTGAACGAGAAAATCATCAAAATAAAATTTATCAGACCTGGAAGACGTGTAATGTAATTGAATCCCAAAGTAAGATGAGGATTTATAAACATTGTCCATACCGATTGCAAAAGAATGGGGATTCGATTCATAGCCTTTCGAGACAGCGAGACTCCATTTCCCATTTGACTTCCGTTTTATTAAAAGTGTATAATTCCCACCTTGAGAAACGTTAGTTGTATCAGAAAGAATGGGTTGTGATGGAGCACCGTTATCATAACGCAGAAGATGGAAAACATCATCGGAACCTCGTTCTCCCACTTGAATTGCATAACCATTTACTTCTTGGCTAAGATCTTTCCGATCACTGATAAGAAATATTTCGGCCTCATTGCTACCTGATGGTGCAAAATCCATACGAATAAAAAATTTCCATGATCCGTAAGCTGACTGAGATTTTGTTGACAAATAAGAGATTCCTGCAGTCGAGGCACTGAGCTGTAGCATCTTAGAACTATCCGGTGTGATTTTAAAATCTTTATTAGTACCGTACCATGTCGGATTACTGGTAAAATCTCCATCATTAAAAGAATCTCGCAAGGCTATGTGTTGGGCAAATAGTTTTAAGGGAGTTGTTACAAGACCGAGAAAGAATATTAAAAATGTGAAAAGACGTTTGTTTCTAAAAATCAAAATGTATATTCCCCCAATTAAGCTTTAAGAAATTTATATCACTTTTCCATTGTGTAAAAAATAGGGCAG
>DATFMK010000540.1:0-3071 GCA_035267005.1 Balneolales bacterium | reverse complement strand
AAATAAATCTGCCCATCCCTCTATAGTGTTTCATATTTTTTCCATTTTTGATTTGTTCGTAAATCTGTCCGAACTCTTATCATCAAATGCATGATCTTTAAAAATCATGAAATGCAGGCGTATTTCGTTAAATTTTGTTGCACTAAATCCTAACTATCATCTCCCTATAGTCAAGGCATAAGGCTCTATATTTCTGCAAATATAGATATTTCAATAGTACCACGATAAAAACTTATCATGGATTTTAGCAACAACCATGCCAATATAATGTCTTGTTATAACCCATAATAATTATAAGAAAAACATTGTAGGACGAATCAAAAATTTGTATCAGAATTATGAGTGATAAGTGATACACTTGTGTTTCGTGAAACAGCGGGTCTCGAAATGAAAAATATAAAACTCATTTTAATCTTTGCTTAATGAAAATGAAGGGAAGATTAAGATTATCTTTCTTAAATCATGAATGATGAAGGAGTGAAAACTCCCTGTTAGTTTTTAGCGGTACAAGTCAATAAACAACGTGGGATTTAATTCTCATAAGAAAAATCACCAGAAACAAGGTGAGTTTTAAAAAACTATTACAGCGAGAAATTTTAACAGAAATTTCTGTTTGAATTTGAACTCGAACTCTGGTGATACCTTGCAATAAGTTCAAATATCTAATGATTCCAAAATGATGTGATACTAAAAACATATCTGGTTCTCAGTATCAGCATATTAATGAAAACTTGGCAATCCACTCAACACTATATATTGTATAAGTCCATTCCAACCAAATATGGGATTAAATTAAAAATTTATTGCCGAATTTTATCCTTTAAGATTTATAAAACTTAACCACAATATATAGGAATTCCCAACCTCAGTTCTGACACGCTGATGAGAGGGTGGTAACTGAAATACGCCGATCGTATCACCAGCAAAATTAGAATTAGATCCTCAGAATCGGAGAGTTAATTTGCGGAAATATATTTGAATTATAGAATAAATTTAATGATTTCTATGAAATTATTTTCATACTTTAGAAATAATTTAAGTTTTTAGGTAAAAAACCAAATCCTTTTCAGACGATTTTGATCAATATACTGTGCCCCAACATTGCGATCGTTGATCCATATTATTTTAACGAGTTCTCGGATTTCCATTCTCATTGGATTGTTTAAATTAAATTTCAACTCAACTGTATCATCTTTAGTAATATTATGTGGCTTAAGACTTGCAAATCGAACTCCGCTTGCTGAAATTTCTTCAATGAGTATTTCTCCTTTTTCATCTTTCTCCTGAACAAAGTATTCACCAGCAAGCCGGAAATTTTTTCGGTATGTTTGTCTAAATTACAAGTTGAACCGAAAACACTCACCACATGGGCATTTGCCCTCCATCTTTTTGTGAGTATCCTTTTTTTTGATTGTTTTTATATTAAAGTTTTTTCATAACAGGCAGGACACTTTGCTGTGTACTTGTCATTTGAAGACTTGAATAAAACACCACCCTGTAACCCAAACCCACTTGATGTGGGTGTGATCTCAATGGTTGTATCGATACCACAGTCCGAACATTTCTCTTTCAATACGAGTATCGATTTCTCCGGGTTGTCTTCGAACATCTTTTTTAATATTTCAATCATTATGATTTCACCATTTAATGAAATCGCTATCCTCTCTGAGTGAAAAATATTCTGACATCCTTTGTTCTAATCTTCGATCAAGCCCACTTCTTCTTTCCTTGCCAGATCTGCGTTCAGGAATATGTTGGGTATAAGAAAATTGTCGCCTATCAATCCCTGAGCGTCTTCCACCATTATCAGGCAATACGTGTTTCATAATTTAGACTATTTATTGAGAATCTTTATAACAATCAATGTTAGACGATAGCGCCATCAAGAGCAGTACAATACATCCCAATACGGGATCGATTACAATTATAATAACGGCCCCAACAACACTCATATGCTCTGGCATACTCTTTGTTATCCTGCATGAACCGTATTACCTTTTCACCGGTGTGAGGCCCTTTTTGGGTAATATCAGCCTTTGCAGTAAAACTTGTTCCGCTTTTAGTTGTAAGTTTTGACGGCCCGCGTTTCTCAAGCCAGTTATATGCTTTTTGAAATTTGTGTTTAAGTTGCAGAGTACCTTCGTGTGGCTCGAACATTGCTCACCTTATTCAGTTGTCGAAATATCTGGGTTAGCTTAAAACAATGATCGAAATAGATAAGGTGGATCTTTTGTAACCCACCTCTCGCTTAATAAACTCCATTTATTTCACAAATCTATACCATTAACAACAACAATTGATATACAGTTATCATATTATCAATACTTTGGATTGTTCGAACTAATGGTGTAGACACAATTTTTAATTTTGAACTTTAGACCTTTTAGAAGAAATTAGGTCATTAATTGCTTTGTCAAGTTCAGAAAGTTCAAATGGTTTTGACAATACCTTGTCCGCTTGGGATTCTGTAGCAAACGCTCCAGGATATTCCCCCCATCCAGTTATTGCTATAACGGGTGTGTCAGGGAATTTTTTCTTAATTATTGAAATAAGGCTCATTCCACTTAGTTTTGGCATAACGATATCTGTTATGACCAAGTCAAATCCTTGTTGATCGTTTTCAAATAATTTCAGTCCTTCCAAACCATCAGAAGCTGAGGTGACATCGTAATTTTTATAATTTAGAAAAGAGCAAAGATTAGCCAGAACATGCTCCTCGTCATCAATTATTAGTATTTTCAGTAACTGGTCCATCCTGTTTAAATTGATATCCGATTTAATTTTATCCATGTTATGATTTACCAAAATGACAAACCAAAGTCGGTTCATTTGATTACGTATATCAATAAGATCAAAAAGGCAAACCTTGTAAAAAATGATTTACCCTATTGAAAAACGATATCGTACAAATTTGTATATCCTGATAATTATATTATTATTGTAGATAGTCCACCAATAATGGTTTTTGAGATATCTTGCAACGAATGCAACTATCTGATTTGATAAATATTTGGACGATATGTTTATCGTATCACCAGCAAATTTTAAATTCAATCCTCAAAATTTGGTGG
>DATFMK010000539.1:0-2407 GCA_035267005.1 Balneolales bacterium | reverse complement strand
TTCCCCATGGGAACTCAAGTCAAAAAGCATTTCCTTCTCATAACTTTCAAATAGGATCAGAGGTGCTTGCCGTAATATAAATTACTAAGCTTAACTATTCGAGATAGGTTTGGAAAGATAACTTTTGTCCAGAAAAAGAATAATACCAACGACTAGGATCAATCCAAGATCTCTCAAGAGATCAATGGATAAACTTGTCGGAGACGCAAAAGCTCCAAAACAACCGCAATCTGTTGTACCTGAATTAGTGATAAGTTGCCAGCCGATAACCAAACAAAAAGCAATCAAGATTAGCAGTGTAGTCCACAAATAGAACTTTTTATGCCAACCCAGGAATAGAAAGAAAACCAGAAGAAATTCGAAACCGATAAAAAAATAAACAATAGCACTGATGTAGGCAAAAACGTAGAAATTAAATAAAGCCATCAGAAACTGGATTGTTGGGTAGGGATCTATGAGCTTTCCGAAGGCAGATAACAAAAAAACGAAGCCTATCAGAAATCGGAGAACGATCGAGATGTAGTATTGAACAGAATTTTGATGATTAAATGTATCCGCCTTCAATTTTAAATCCTCTTATTAATGATGTGTTTTAAAATCAATCAGAATTACGCAACCGGAATTCACTGCTTTTGGCATAGGCAAGTAAGAGGAATAAGAAAATGGCAGTTCCACAAACAGATAGAATAAAAGGTATAATCCCCTTATTATAAGCCGTGAAAACACCAAAAAATGACCATCCGAATAATACCAAAAGATAAATGAAAACAACCGGTTTCATTAATGATTCTCCTGTAATTTCTTTTCCGTTTTTTTCCTCATCCAATAATAATGGAATGAGGCTTTAAAAAGCATTATAAATGACCAGATGGCACCAGCATATATTATACCCCTCATACCGCCAATCCCGAGATTTTTAAGAATCAGACCAGTTATTAAAATGTCCAGGCATATCACAAGCTTATACATCGGTGAAACGGCCTTATTAGCTGAAGAGATTTATATAAACTGCTTAACGTTATCGTACATATTGAACCCCAAAGAATGACTATCGTTTTTAATATAAGTTATTAATTATGATAATAGATGCAAATTTTTGAATATCATACTGTCAGTGGTATTAAAAAGGGAAATATGTTCATAGATCGTATCAGAAAAATCACTATTAGATATGCTACTATCTATGAATCCTTCCTGGTATAGAATTAACGTGAGTTTCAAATAATGACATGTCGCACTCACGTTATTCCCGGTTTCTCAAAATCAAAATATTGGGGAATCTAATGATCATCAGAATGCTAATTTCACCATTTAATGGTCATAAGTCATATTCTCTAATCCAGCATTTTGCACAAGATTTACCGTACTACAAAAGTAGCGGTAACGACGCCTGTTATTTCTTTACGTATCGAAGTTTGGTCATTTATACCATAATTAGAAACGGCATTTGAATAAACCGGGGTGATTTGAATGACCCCCATCCGGGCTCCGCTAAGCGGACCTAATTTCCGGCCGGTCGCTTTGATGATTTCTTCTGCCCGTTTCATGGCATCCTTTGCAGCTAAGGATTGTATCTTAATTTTCAGTGGTGCTAAATTGCTATAAATATACCGGGGAGATTGCTGTTGAAACATAATACCTGTTTCGACTACCGAACTGATGTCAAGTGATAAGTGTCGTATTTTTTGAACATTGTCCGAAGTTACTTCTATCCTTTGGGAATAACGGTAGGCACTTATTCGATTGGTTCGCATTCCCTTGGAATTCGTTTCATGAACAGGATAACAATTCACGGGGAAGAGTTTAATCTGATGGTCCTTGATGCCTTGCTTTTTGAGATAGGCCTTTAGTTCCGGCATTTCTTTTTTCAATTCACGATAGGCATTTTCAGCGGTTGGACGTTCCACTTGAACCGACCCCTGTAAAATTCCCAGATTGGATACGATTTCCTGCGAGGCGGAACCGGTTACTGTAATGGTCTGACCTGATAATTTATAATTTCTCCAAACGAGCGCCGCAAATATTACGGAACATAAAAGAGAGATCCCTAAAATAACCGACGGTAGTAAAAATTTATTAGACCATTTCATTTTGAAAAAAAATAGTTAATTCATTAACACATTGACCTGAAACAAGATAGTTAAACTTATATTAAAGAAAAGGGAAATTGTTTTGATAAATATCTTCCTGAAATTGTCCCGAAAAGTGGATTTTGCGGGAACTCAATAAATTGCTGTTGAAATAAAGAAATAATGATGCAAAATGATCTGTTAATTCTCTGTGGACCCCATGTAAAAACTCCGTGAAAATCCGCGTCGTCCGCATCGTCTGCGTTCTATTAAGCAAATCGCTCGGATAGACCTGCAAAACAATTCCAAACCGCCAGAGCCGTCAGCTTCGCTGTTTG